>JAITHS010000286.1 GCA_031279875.1 Tannerella sp. | reverse complement strand
CAATCAGGACATGAGCGAGTACCGCATATTCCACCCCGGCGCCCTTTTCTACATCAATACCCAACGCCGCGACAGCGTAGCCGATGCTTCGTCGGAGCCGTTTGATAGAATTAAAAATTCCCCTCACATCTGATAATCCCAGTTTTTAGCTCTGCCGAGTGGCGGTTCGCCGGTCTCGGTGGGGAGAAATTTATCTACTTCGGGGAGCTCGATGGGCAGGTCTTTTTCGAGAACGGCGTATGGCATTCCGTCTTTGTAGTAAATCGGAAACGGCTCGCCCCAATAGCGTTGGCGGCTGAAAATGGCGTCTCGCAGGCGGTAGTTGATTTTTACTTTACCCAAACCGTTGTCTTCGATGTATTTTTTCGTTTTTGCGATAGCTTCTTTGACCGTTAAACCGTTGAGGATGAGTGGAGTATCGTTGTGAGGCGAGCATTTTTTTTCGGGTGAGTTCATCATTATTCCGTCTTTGGCGTCGAAACTCTCTTTACTGATGTCTGCGCCTTCTATAAGCGGGATGATCGGCAAATTAAAATGTTTTGCAAAGGCATAATCACGGCTGTCGTGCGCCGGAACTGCCATAATTGCTCCTGTACCATAACCTGCTAATACATAGTCGCTTATCCATATCGGTATTTGCGTGCTGCTTACAGGATTTAGAGCGTAAGAGCCTGAAAATACGCCTGTTACCTTACGATCAGCAATACGCTCGCGCTCGGTACGTTTCTTTGTTGCATCAAGATAGGCATCAACTTCCGCCTTTTGTTCGGCAGTAACTAACTGTGTAACATACTCACTTTCAGGCGCTAAAACCATAAATGTTACACCGTAAATAGTATCTGCTCTTGTTGTAAAAATTTTAATTGATACATCTTTAAGTGTTACGATCGGGAACTCCATCTCCGCCCCTTCGCTACGCCCAATCCAGTTGCGTTGCGTTTCTTTGAGCGAATCAGTCCATTCAATCGTTTCCAAACCGTCGAGAAGCCTTTGTGCATAAGCCGAAACGCGCAACGACCACTGTTTCATTTTGCGTTGTTCAACGGGGTAGCCGCCGCGTACCGATAAGCCTTCGGAAACTTCATCGTTGGCAAGCACGGTACCGAGTTGCGGACACCAGTTCACATTAGTCTCCGCCAGATACGCAATGCGGTAATTCATAAGCGTTTCCTGCTGACGGCGCTCGTCCCACGAGAGCCAGTCGGCAGCCGTAAAATGCAGTTCTTCCGTCTGCGCTATATCCAAACCTTTATTTCCTTGAATTTCAAAGCATTCGATAAGTTCGGCAATCGGTCTTGCCTGTTTTGCCTGATAGCAATAATACGAGTTAAACATCAGAATAAAAGCCCATTGTGTCCAGCGATAAAAATCAGGGTCGCAGGTACGCACCTCGCGGTTCCAGTCGAACGAGAAGCCTATTTTATCCAATTGTTCGCGGTAACGGCTGATATTCTGCTCGGTAGTAACGTCGGGATGTTGTCCGGTTTGAATGGCATACTGTTCGGCGGGCAACCCGTAAGCGTCGTAGCCCATCGGATGCAGTACGTTGAAACCTTTCAAACGCTTGTAGCGCGCATAAATATCGGACGCAATATATCCGAGCGGATGCCCCACATGTAATCCTGCGCCGGATGGATAAGGAAACATATCCAGCACATAAAATTTCGGTTTATTGGCGTCAATATCAACCTGATACGTCTTGTCGGCAACCCATTGAGCCTGCCATTTTTTCTCTATTTCTTTAAAATTGTAATCCATAAAAATCTTTAAAACAAGGCGCAAAATTAAGATTTTTTTCCGAAACTTCAAAAAAATCATTACTTTTGCAGGTACTATTTTACACTGTTTGTTTATGAAGAAAACTGCATTTTTATTATTTATTATTGTCATATCATTATGTCAATATACTAACAGTCAGACTATTACCGACTTCAAAAATCAACCCGTACCAAAGTATCCGGCTACTCTGAAAGTGCTTGGTATCGGCAACAGTTTTACCGACGACGGGATGGAATACCTGCCGGATATGCTCAATGCGGCAGGCATTAAAAATGTTACGCTCGGTAAAATATCACTCGGAGGCTGCTCTCTCGAAAGGCATGATACTCTGTTTGTTACAGGCGATACGCTTTATAAATACAATAAGTCGTATTCGGGAAAAAACAGGTGGGAGACCGAGCGACAGCATTGTGCCTTATCTTACGCCATCGCCGACGAGGCATGGGATATAATTGTTATTCAGCAGGCTTCACCGTTTTCAGGTTTGTATGAAACATATCAGCCGTATCTCAAACGCCTGATTACAAGCATTTTAACGACTTGTCCCAACGCAGGAGTTACTCTTGCTTGGCAGATGACTTGGGCATACGGCAGCGCTTCAACGCATACGGGTTTCGCTAATTATAACAAAGACCAAAACACAATGTATCAGGCTATCATTCAAGCAGTTAAAACAATGATTTCGGAAACAGGTATCGACCTGATAATCCCGTCGGCAACGACTATTCAAAACCTTCGAGCATCCGAAATCAACAATCCTCCGGCCGACCTGACGCGCGATGGCTACCATATTGACTTCGGCGCAGGGCGTTACGCGCTGGCGTGTACGTGGTTTCAGTCGGTTATAGCACCAAGTTTGGGCATTACGATACAGGGAAATGCTTTCCGTACGGCGAAAGGTGCCGTTCCGGTTGACGATCGCATTGCCGGTATTTGTCAAAAAGCCGCACAACAGGCTTGCAGTCAGCAGTTTAAACCTATAATTACAAATTGAAATATATGGAAAATCAATATCATACGGTTGATGAATATATCGCCTCCTATCCGGCAGAAGTGCAGGAACGTTTGCAGACTGTTCGCTCAATGATTAAAGCGGCGGCGCCAGCAGCAGAAGAGAAAATATCGTGGAATATGGCTGCATATAAACTTAACGGTAAGGCATTTATCTATTTCGCGGGTTGCAAAAACCACATCGGAATATATCCGATGCCGGAAACAGTAGCATCCTTCGAACCGAACCTCGCGTCATATCGCCATAACAAAGGCTCTATTCAACTGCCTCATAATAAGCCGCTTCCGCTTGATCTTCTCGCTCAAATCATTGAATACAGGATGTTTACGATTTTGTCCTAAACCGGATAATCTGCGATATGTTTACATTTGCTTTGCATTTTGTTTACATTTACTTTACATTAATTAATTCTTTCTTCCGCCGATAAATCAGTCTTCCGTCGGCACAAACGCCCTCAGTAACAACGGAATAAGTTGTTTTTTTGTCGGCGGTATAAAACTCAACCGACGCTTTGCCGTCGGCGTCAACATCGACGGACGGCTTCCAGTAGATTGTAGTGCGCAAATCAGGCTCATCGGCGTTACGCTTTTCTGGCGTGTCGTACTGCGGAGAATAGAATTCGGCAGGCGTACTGTAACCCAAAGGTATTAGCGCCTTAAAGTGAAACCTCGCGCTGCGGTCGTAAAACAGTCCGCCTTTGGTGCGGATATCGAGCAAACCTGCTCATATAGAACGGAATATGCAATACCGAGTTAAGCAGAAACAGCCGGTAATAAACGAATTCATCCTGCTTGTAAAAACCTAACATCGAATTGATTAACTTGGTTTTCGACGGAAATATCGGTAATTGAAGTTGCATGTTGTTTTATTTAAATTTTTTGCAAATATA
>JAITHS010000284.1 GCA_031279875.1 Tannerella sp. | reverse complement strand
GAACATCAGCATCAATACAATCGAAACACAGATGGGAATAGCCTACAAAAAACTGAAAGCAAAATTGAAAAATTACCTGCCGCTGATGTTTTTTATATTATAGCTCCAAACCGCTTGCAGGGTTAAAACCACTGCAAGGGTTCGTGGTACCGTCATCTCAACTCTCAACTCTCAACATTTGGCGCTATCATTCCTGCTTATAATGACGTGGCACCTTAAAATTTCCACCTGAATTGCAGTGTTATATCTGTTTTGTTTTTGCCTGCGATAGCTTCGGTGCCGGAACCGATAGTATTGCGGTCGAAATAATGCGTCCATGCAAGTTTGAGCGACAGGTAAAGACGTTTGTGCAAATTCCCGTTAAAAACAGTCGCCATTCTCACGCCTTCGCCGTAAAGAAACGGGCTGTAATAAGTGTAAAGCATGTTTTTTTCTTTCGAGATGATGCGGGTATAATAGTCGTCGGTATTAAAATAAGAGAGGTATAAATCCGTTTTCAGAGACGCATCTTTGCTCTCCAATCCGACGTTTTGAGACACAAGATAGCCATGTTTTGAGCCGTCATTAACATTACCTTCTGCGGTAGTACGCAAAGTCATGTGACGGGTCGGTTTAACGGTCATCTGTAATCGCAGGCGGTGCTGTTCTGACGGCTCTAAAACCGTTTCCTGTCCGCCGGTAACGTTTTTTTCGCGCATACGATAGCGGTAACGTATAGATATTATGCTGTGTTTCAGGCGTGTATATTCAGTTTGAAGCATATATTCCTTACCGGAAGAAGGCGCGTCGGCGTCGTATTTGAGCCACGGAAAGCGAAACATATCGACATAGCCGGAAAAACGCCAGTAAGCGATTGGCGCCCATTGCAGGCTCATGTAGAGGCCTTCTTCGTTGTTGACGCCCGAATTTTGTCCGAAAGCGCTGCCGTAAAGTGCCTGATAGTGACGGCTGTAGTTGCGGTAGAGGATGAGTGCGCGGAGAGCGGTCGAAACGCTCCATTGCAAGCCGTTGAGAGTTGCAATGGCGTTGTTTTGCGACATTGCCGTTTCGCCGAAAAACGTCATTCTGTTCAATCGCCATGAGTAGTCGGCGCTGATATTAGTATTGCGTTTTCCTCTGAAATAGAACATGTTATACTGTTCGGACGACGGCTCTGACGACAGCCCTCCGAATGCGGTACTCATTGCCGTAACTCCCGCCAGCAGTTGCGGCGAGACATATCTCACATTTCCGCCGTATGACTGCACGGAAGCGGCATTTTTCTTTGACAAATCGCCTTCCGTGCGGTGCAGTCCGTCGGTTTTAAACGATGAAATAACGCCTTCATTAACGGAAGCATCGATATAACGATATGAATAAAAGGCACTTACATCAATTTTACCTAACGAAACGGTCGTAGCGGCGCCGCGAAAAAAATTTGTCTCGTTAGTTGAATAGTGCCGCCTGAAACCGTTATTTCGCCGTTCTGCCTGAGAGAGGATGCTGCTGCGAGAAGGCGTGAAGTCGTTGCTCACAACTAAACCCTGACCGAACGATATTTTATAATCGCCTGCTACAAAGGTTCTTACAATACCCATATCTTTCAATACCAAGTGAGCGGAATAGAAGTCATAGCCCTTGTGTTTGGAGTTCATAAACGCTTCTCCGGCATCTTTTTCGGCTATAAAACCGGCTTGTACATTATTATAATAAGTATAATTGTATCTCAACGAGGTATAAAACGGTTCGCCGACATACTTTCGGTTAGGATATTTTTGCAAAATGCTGTCGGCGAAGTCGCCGTAACCGCTTTTACTGTTCAGATTTCTGTCATATTTAAGCGTTAGCTCGTTTTTGCCGTAATTCAAAATATTTTTCAGTGTCGGCTTGCGATAATCTTCGGCTTCACCGACATACAGAAACGGCAGAACAAGTTGAATAGTAGCGATATCCATTAACGGAATATTTTTCAACTCGTATATCGACACAAATTTATTTTGTCTTTGCCTGTATGTGAGGATGTTATTAGCCTGATTTTCAGTCAAAAACGGCAATCTTTGCAGTTGCTCAGCCGTTACCGTATTGAGATTGAACGGGTTATCGGCTATCTCCGAAAGATCGTTGTAGAGCGTTTCGAGGCGCTCGCTGTCTTCTTCTTCGTCTTCCATCAGCTCTTCAATATATTCCTGCCACTTTTCAACGGTTTCAATCTCTTTTTCAACAGTTTTAATCTCCTGACAATAAGCATTATAACAACTTATCAACAGGGTTATTAACAGACTTATCAACAGCCTTTTCATAATATCAAAAATTAAACGATAAGCCAAAACCCATACTGACGCCGAGTACGGAATGATAGAGCATACCGACGTCGAAATTGAAGCCCGCAAAGCGGTATCCAACGCCCAGAGATGGTCTCAACGGGGTTGTTCTGATGCCCGTGCGCAGATGGAAATCGTCAAACGGCTGATATTCAACACCAAAGGAGCCTGTTAACGGCTCTTCGCGATTGTTTTCTACACTGCCGGTTATTAATGCGCTACTCGTTACTCGCCAATTTATTCCTGCCGCTATTGAATATGGCACAAGATGCTCATTATCAACGTTTTTATCGCCTATTTTTACTGACGGACAATGAAGCGCCGCCAGCCCGATGTTGAATGTTTCGGAAGGTCGGTACGTAATGCCGATGTCGGCAGATATTCTGCCCGTATTTTCCTCATCTTGAAGCGATTGAAACATGCAGTATTGAAAAGAAACGCCTATCGCCCAGTAATTTGCGATGCGTTTGCCGAAAGAAAAGCGAAACATACTTTCGCGATAATCGTTATATCCGAAAGATGTTATCTCAAAGCCGGCAGGCAAAATGTTATTCTTATAATACAATCCGCCGCCTACATTCGCTAAGTTGCTGATTGAGTAGCGATTGTAGTAGTGAGAATAAAGTTTATTTCGGTCGATAAAACCAAGCAACGATGGGTTGAACAGGGGCGATTCGATAACGCCACCGCTTCCGAGACTTAATGTCCTCAAATCAGGAAAGCGCAGATTATCAATCGCTTGCGTATGTGCCGCCATCAAAATGCTTGTTAATATGACGATAAAATTTCTCACAGCAATATTTCCCCAAAAAAGTCAGGGCAGTGATAATCGGGCTTCGGAAGCCCTATCGGACTCCACGTAACATAGTGAGGATTAGCAGTTTCGTCAGCACATTTGTAGAAATTACCGCGTATCATATCTGGCAAATTTGCTCCGTCCAATCCCATAAGTTCAAACGGTATGGCGACCGTCAATTCCCACTCGTAGAGGCCTTTCAACTCTGCAAAAGGCAATTTTTGAACCGTCGAATAGCGCCGCAGTTTGAGGTACTCGTCGGCTTCAAACGGCGTGCGGTCATGGCGGCTGTCGCCACGTGCGGCAAGGCAAGTGCCGATGCAGTTAAACTCGAAGTTGATATAAGACTGCTCGTCTTTTTTGCGCATAAAAAATTCTACGCAACTGTCGATATGTACAAACTGTCCGTCTTTGTCGGCAACGGCTTTGAGCGACAGCCCGCGCACAAAGTAATGGATGTACATCTCTTTAGCGCCGCGCGCTATGTCGAACACAACAATCGGTTTGTAAGGAAACTCTTTCCAATTTATAACGTCGATACTTTCGCGCAGGGCGGTCGTTTCCATAGATGCCGCAACATCCTTAATATCAAGTCCGTCAAGCGACGGCACAAAAGGTACTTTTAAAGATTTCATATTATTTTGATTTAAAAACAGCACAAAAATTTGATTTAAAAACAGCACAAAAATAAACAAAATTTTGGAAATACAAAAAAAAATTCTTACCTTTGTAATATGGACTGGTCAAAATTATTATCCGGCAAAAGGCTTGGGGTCGAAAATTATCACGAGCGGAAACACGAAAGGACTAATTTTCAGCGCGATTACGACAGGCTGATATTTTCGTCGCCTTTTCGTCGCCTTCAAAACAAAACGCAGGTTTTTCCGTTGCCGGGGAGCGTTTTTGTTCATAATCGCCTGACACACAGCCTTGAAGTGTCGTGCGTGGGACGGTCGTTAGGTAAAAATGTCTCTGCGCGGTTACGGCAAAAATATGATATTCGGGATATTCCGAACCTCGACGAAATAGATTCTATCGTTTCGGCGGCCTGCCTTGCGCACGATATGGGCAACCCGCCGTTCGGACATTCCGGCGAGCGGGCAATAGCGGCATATTTTGCCGACGGTAAAGGTAAACAGTTTGAAAATCAGGTGCGTAACGAAAATAACCGCTGGGAAGATTTCCTCTATTTTGAGGGCAACGCCAACGCTATTCGTTTGCTGACACATAAGTTTAACGGACGACGCGATGGCGGTTTTGCGCTTACATACAGCACATTAGCTTCTATCGTGAAATATCCCTTTGCTTCAACTCACGCCCTTACCGCCGAAAAACGCAAGTTTGGCTTTTTCCAAACCGAAGAAGATACTTTTTTGAAGATAGCCGATGAGTTAGGGATTTCCGCACCGCTATCAAATGCCTCTCAACTCTCAACTCTCAACTCTCAACTCCCGCGTTACCCGTTAGTTTTTCTTGTCGAAGCGGCAGACGATATATGTTATCAGATAATGGATATTGAAGATGCTCATAAACTGCGACTTATGACGCGAGAAGAAGTTTTTGACCTTTTTTTCGCTTTCTTTGAAGGCAAAAGGCTCGACGACATGCGACGCACTATGAACATGGTCAACGATGTCAACGAACAGATATCTTATTTGCGTTCATGTATCATCGGTTTGTTGGTTGACGAATGTACGCAGGAATTTATTGATAATGAGGAAGTTATTCTTGCCGGAGAATATAACAGACCCCTGATTGAAGGCATCGGCACCATAGCCCGCGACGCATATCGGCACTGTTCCGAAGCGGCGTATGAAAAGATTTACGTATCGCACGAAGTTGTTGACGTCGAACTTGCCGGCTATTACATTTTCGGTTATTTGTTGGAGACTATCATCGACGCGATGATAAACCCTACACATTCTTACAGTAAACTGCTGCTCAACCGCGTTCCGATGCAATACGACGTCAAAGCGCCTACCGTTTACGGCAAAATACAGTGCGCCCTCGACTACATCTCCGGCATGACCGACGTCTATGCCCTTGACCTTTACCGCAAAATTACAGGCATGAGCCTGCCGGCAGTGTGATAAAAGTTGCTGCTAATTCGTAATTCTCTACATTCTCCATTTCGCTTTTGCGCGACATAGTGCCTTTCCTTCGTGGCTAATAGCCAGTCCGTACTCGTTATTACCGTACTGTTTGCAGTGTAGCGTCAGGTTCATACCGTACTTGCCTTCGGTGAGATACGAAATCTCGAAACGATGAATCTCATTGGTCGTAAACAGTTCCAGCGGAAATATATCCAGCAGATGTTCAATATATTTGATGCTGTTGAAATGTTCGTTTATATCCAAATCGCTGTATTTAACCTGATAAAGCACGCCTTCGGTATCGTTTTCTAACGGCGTTATCTTGCTCGGTTTTTCGATAGGGCAATCGCGCACAACTTGATACGCGCCAATTGCTTCGACGTCCAACGGCGTAGGGCGGCGCGTCTCCATATCAATAGCAGCCCAGATAGAACGGGCGTAAGCGAGCGGTTTGTCGTCGCTGTCGCGCAACTCGAAACAGCGCTGTGTGAAGAGCCGTCCGACCTCGTCTATCCAAGTGTAGAGCGTTACCGGTTCCGACATTTCGGGATAACGCTCTACCTCAATCGCCAGACGCGACAAAACCCATACGACATGCTTCTGCTGCATGTCAGTGAAACCGAACCCGCGTAGCGCCGCATGATTGGAAGCGGCATGAAGCAGATAGTTTCCCAGCATCGGAAGCGTTACCCTGCCTCTGAAATCAAGCAGATATTGCTCTGTAACAAATTGAAATTTACCTATTTTCTCCATCTTTTAATTGTTCATAAGGATGCAAAATTAGCATAAAATTTTGATAATTCTTGATTTTTAATTCTTAATTCTTGATAATTCTTAATTCTTAATTTTTAATTTTTAATTTTTTATCGTACCTTTGCAGCGTTTTTCACGTAAACATTTCAATTTATATGGACAAACTTATAATTTCTCCTTCGCCTCACATTCATAGCGGCGACTCTATTGAAAGGAATATGTACGGAGTGCTGATTGCGCTTGTGCCGGCTTTTCTTGTTTCGCTGTGGTGTTTTGGGCTGGGGGCGCTGATTGTAACGGCGGTAAGCGTTTTGGCTTGCGTCGGCACCGAGTTTTTGATTCAGCGGTTTCTGTTTAAGCGCGAGGCGACGATTGGTGACGGTTCGGCTGTTCTGACAGGCGTTTTGCTGGCGTTTAACCTGCCGTCGAATCTGCCGTTTTGGATAATAATAATCGGAGCAGTAGTAGCTATCGGCATCGGCAAGATGTCGTTCGGCGGGTTAGGCAACAATATCTTCAATCCTGCACTTGTAGGGCGCGTTTTCCTGCTGATTTCGTTTCCGGCGCAGATGACTACATGGCCTCTCGCGGGAGAGTTTCCGATGACTTATCTTGATGCCGAAACGGGGGCTACGACACTTTCGCTACTTCATTTCGACGGTGATTTTGCGTCCTTCGGCACATCTGCTATCGGGCTTACGGGCGGCAGTATAGGCGAGATAAGCGAGATAGCGTTGCTGATAGGTTTTATTTATCTTTTATTCAGGAAAATAATTACGTGGCACATACCGGTTTCCGTTATCGGTACGGTGGCACTGTTTACGACTGTGATGTGGCTTTTGATGCCTCATTTGGGAGGGGATGCCGCGACTGCTGCACGTTTGTATTTCCCTCTGACGCATCTCACGTCGGGCGGACTGATGCTGGGCGCTGTTTTTATGGCGACCGACTATGTTACTTCGCCGATGAGCCGTAGCGGAATGATAGTCTATGGCGTTGGAATAGGGATTATAACAGTCCTGATACGATGCTACGGCGCATATCCCGAAGGAATGTCGTTTGCTATACTAATAATGAACGCTTTAACCCCGCTTGTCAACACTTATTTCAAACCTAAACATTTCGGAGGAAAATAAGATGAAAAAATTGAAATCATCACTTGTAAACATATTTATGTCGCTAACTGTGATATGCCTCGTAGCAGGGGCGGCTTTGGCGGCGGCAAACAAATATACGGCTACGGCTATCGAAATGTCGAAAGTAGCGGCTCTGTCGGCTGCCGTCAAAAGGGTGGCGCCGGAGTTCGACAACGACCCTGTTGCCGACAAATATTTTGCCGGTGCCGATTCGCTGACGGTCTATCCTGCTTTAAAAGACGGCCAAACGGTCGGCTATGCCGTCGAAACTTTCGATAAAAACGGTTTCAGCGGTATGATACGTATCATGGTAGGCTTCGACGCTTCCGGTAAGTTGTTAAACTATTCGGTATTAGAGCATAACGAAACACCCGGTCTGGGGTCGAAAATGCAGGAATGGTTTTCGTCGGACGCAGGTCGGCGTAGCGTTCTGGGGCGAGACATGACCGGCAATGCGCTGACAGTTACCAAAGACGGCGGCGATGTTGATGCCATCACAGCGGCAACAATATCTTCGCGAGCGTTCTTGCGGGCAATCAACCTCGCCTACGCCGCAATTTCGGGCGGCGGAGCAGACGGTACAAGCGGCGCAACGACGAAACAATAAAGTTTTAGAACCTTACTTTCCTCTGTATTCAACTAATTCGCAAGTTTCTTCTTTACCGATAGTATGAATTAAAGGAAAGGAGCCGGGGTATTTGATTGAAATGTAAGCAACGTACTGATGGATAGTAGTTACGTACACTCCTGAGTTGTATCCTGTGTGGACACGGATTTTGGGCAGTAACAAATATTTGATATTCTGCGATTTAATTATACCAAGCAAAGTTTCCGGATTTACAATCTGATAGGAATCATAGTTCTTGATTTGGCCTATAAAGTTTTCAATATCAACAGTATAGTTAATCTTTTCCTCATCCAACAACGGGGCTATCCGCGATACGAACTCTTCCCTTTTGACTTTGCACAACATGACGTTGCGGATTGCCTGTCCGTTGATTACAAAACCTCCATTATTATTGTTTTGGGAGATAAAATAAAAGTGTATATACGAATTTATTCCGCCACTCTGCAGCATCGGCAGCGCTACAAAGACGGAATCGGTAAGATTAGAACTATTATAATCATTGATAACATCTTCAAGTACGGCGTTGGGACAGTTAAATATACCGGCATACTTTCTTCCGGTATAGATATACGATATCGAAGGCTTGCGACTGGCTATGACAGCATCTTTGGGAAGGTTTTTATCTGTCCAGCGGCACATTTTGATGAAATTCTCCCAGTCGGGCGTCAAGCCTGCAAGGTCGTTACCGGCGATGTTTTGCTTCAAAATTGCGATATTGGGCGATGTTTTACTTTTGGCGTGATAGCTGGTAGTAATCAGAACAGAAATCAAAAAGACGGGATAAATCCACTTTAAATTAATGTTTTTCAACGATTTAAAGAAATAATACAACCCTCCGAGCAAAAATATTATCGTCAGTGGATAGTAAATTATCGTCATACGGTCTTGCGACCACATGGCGTGGAGGAGAAAAAATGTGGCAAAGTGCATTATTCCGGTATATAAACCGATGAACAGCAACAGTTTGCTGCGCTTCC
>JAITHS010000268.1 GCA_031279875.1 Tannerella sp. | reverse complement strand
CTCCCAAACCCGTCATCGACGGAGAACCGCTATACGAAGATCATCCGGTATCGTTCAAGCCCGGTACGCTGGGACATTCGATTTCGGCTGATGTGCGGAAAACGTTTTATTGGGATACTTTCAACGGCGCTTTCGGACATACATACGGCCATCATTCCGTATGGCAAATGTACGACCCCGACAAACGTTCGCCCGTAAACAATCCGCTGATGTCGTGGAAAGAGGCGCTTAACCAGCCCGGTTCCGCACAGGTGGCTTACGGCAAAGCGTTAATCGAATCCCGACCTTTCATGAACCGCATTCCCGACCCGTCGATCATCATCGCGTCCGACGTCCCGACCTCCGTTCCGGGAGAAGGACGATACCGGTTTGTGGCAACCCGCGACAACGACGGAACATACGCCATGATCTACGCTCCGGTAGGCAGAGCATTCAAAGTGAAAACCGGCGTCATCAAAGACGAAAAAATAGTCGCATGGTGGTTCAACCCCCGCAACGGCACAGCACAGCGCATCGGCATATTAAAAAACAACGAAACCGGACATCTTTTCAATCCCCCTCAAACCGGAGAATATACGGATTGGGTATTAGTACTCGACAGTAAAAAGTGCAAATATCCGGCGCCCGGCAAAGGCAAATTCTACAAACGGTATCGCTCACTACATCAACCCTATAACGAGCGTTACAGCGATAGCGTAATGCCACTGTTCGTTACGTAAAAGTACCTTATAACCCATAAGTCATATTGTAAAGAAACGTTGCGAGGGCTTCGTCGTCTTTATATGACTTGATAACTTCGGGCATTATCGGTGGTCGGAGATAGATGTCGATGGTTCTACCTTGCTTGTTGAACGCTTCACGGGCAACAAAAAGTGTGCGCAGTTTCCACGACAGGCGGCCGACGCGGTAGAAACCGGCGGAGTTGAGGCAGTCGAAAAAGACCGGAAAGACCGGCGCATTGGTTTTGCGGATGAGGCGGATGACGGATTTCGACCATGGAATATCACGCACCGCTTTGAGGCGGCAGTTGTAGAACGACATAGAGCCGGCAGGAAAAAATCCCAGCGGATGTCCTTCCTGTAAATGGGTCAGTGCGAGGCGAATAACGGCAGCGTTAGTCATTGCCTCCCTGCTTTCAACCGTTTTATGGACTATCGAGATGAAATTATCGCCCATAGCGGAGATATGCGACAGAATACGGTTTACCATGACCTTAAAATCGGGACGTAAAGAGGCAAAGAGGTCTATCAGAGCAATGCCGTCGAGCGAGCCTATCGGGTGGTTGGAGACGGTCAGAAATGCTCCGTCGGGCAGTTGGTCGAGGATTTCGCGGTTGTGTACTTCATAGCGCACATCCATCATCGGGTCGTTGAGCATGGCGGAAGTAAATGCCGCGCCGCGCAGGTGGCAATATTTGGCGTGAATTTCGTTTACCTTGTCAATATCTAACAGTCGGAACAGGCTGTTTATCAGCCATTTAGTTGCAACAGGCCGCAACATTGGCGGCAAATTGCGTTTTATATCATCAGTTGCAAGTACAATCGGATTCATTATTTATGTCATTACAAGGCGGGAAGCCTTATGTTAATAATTTACACATTTTTTCGTGTTTCGGAATTGCGATACAGAATAGAATTATGTTCAGAAACGCAATTTCGTATAAAAAATAAAACCATGGATAATCAAGAAGTATTGAAGCAAAGAGGACGATAGTTCTGCCGTTAAATGTCATAAGATCAATCCATTGCTTCATCAGTCGGCTGCTTTTGCGGCGAAATGTCAGACGTATGTCTTCGGGAATATCGTTGCCGTAATTAAAGCGCATGGCATCAAGCATAATTTGCAGTCGCGGAGTGGCTGTTTCCTGTAATGTTGTGTACCATAAATACAAGAAAAAGAGCCACTTACCGATACCGTTTTTCATTGAGCGATATTTAACAATGAGCTGATAACAGTTGCTGAATTCGGCTCCTTTTTCGGGGCTTATAAACAGCAGATGGACGGTTTTGTAATAGTCGGTAATATTTGCTTGTACGAGATGCGAAACGCCCGACATCACTGCGGGAATGAAGAAAAGCCATGTCGGGATTTCGGGGCAGTCGCGACCGAGACGCAACGCAAGGAAAGTATAGATAAGCGTAAACCAGATATCACCGGCGATACCGTCGAGAATACGTCCTATCTCGGATTTGATACCCGTCAAACGCGCAAGTTGCCCGTCAACGCAGTCGAGAATATTGGCTATGATAAGCGATATTATACCTAAAATATTGAGTGTCATATCGTTATAATAGAACAGCGGACCGGATGCAGCGCCAACGAAGATAGAAACTATGGTAACAAAATTAGGTGTTACGCAGGTGTTACGCAACGCATGTGCTATGCAAAACCCCAGCGGACGGTAAAACAGCCGGTCAAGATAATTTTCCGTCTCTATCGACTTCAACGATGCTTCATATTCCTTGGTCATATTTTTTATTCTTATTTTCTTTTAATAAACTAACCACTAATCACTAACCACTAATATGCTACCGAAACGAGTATCCTCCGTCGGCGACAATAATTTCTCCGTTTAGATACTGATTATCAATCAATAAATTGTAAATATCGGTTATTTCGTTCGGGTTACAAAACCTGCCGAGCGCTATCTTGCTTTCGATGCTATGGCGTATTTCGGCGGATTTGTTTTTTTGCCAGTCGGTATCTACAAATCCCGGCGCTACGGCATTGACGCGGATGTTGTAGGGCATCAGGAACTTAACCATATTTTTCACCAACGCATGAACCGCCGCCTTGCTAACGCCGTAGGAGAGCGACATGGCATGAGGATAAATGGCTGTCAGTGAGCCGGTAAAGACTACGCTACCGCCGCTGTTGAGAAGCCCGTCGGTAAGAAGTCGTTGCAGGAGGAAGACCGGAAAATGCACGTTTGCAAAGAATACATCTTGCCAGTCGGTCATTTTCATGGCCTCGAAACTGTCGCGACATGTCATTCCGGCGTTAAAAATCGTAACGTCAAGTTTGAAATCTCCGGCGGCAATATGATTGGCAACTATATCGAGCGAGTTAGCGTCGGCGCTGTCGGCTTTGAGCGCAACAGCCTCAATATCAAACTCTTTGTTGATTTCGTCACAGGATTTTTGCGCAGTAAAAGTATCCGAGCGATATGTCAACAAAAGGTCGTAGCCTTTGGCAGCCAGACTTTTAGCTATCGCAAATCCGATACCCTTGCAGCCGCCTGTTATCAATGCTTTTTTCCTATCCATTGATTTCTTTTAAGTTTTTGACACTCTGCGGTTTAGCGCTGCGAACTCTTTGCAGCGAGTTTTCGTAGGAATCGTGAATGGTTTTCTTTATTGAAGATGACGAAACGCCCATTCCGTAAGGGAAGTAAAACACCTGAACGCCAAGATCGTTGAGGTAGTCATACTTGCCTACCCAGTCGTCGCCCACTACGAAAGCGTCGATGTTAAGTTTGGCAACGATGTCGGTATGGTCGAGCGTGCGCTGCGGGATTACGATGTCGGGCGTTTTGAGGGCTTCGATTATTTGCAGCCGCTCGTTAAACGGAATGACGGGTTTGTCTTTATACGAAGCAACAAGTTCGTCTGTGCTTACGCCGACGATTAAAATATCGCCAAGGCTACGTGCATAGTTTATCATCCTCAAATGATTATAGTGGAACATATCAAAAGTCCCTGATGTATAGACTATTATTCTGTCTTTTAACATTAATTAACAATTAGTGGTTAATCTTCTTTTGTCAAATCAAGTTTCACATCATCTCGTCCACGGTCAAAATACTGCTTGACAAGCGGGTTAGCGGTTGCCGTTGCGTGGTTTTTGCGGTTGCGATAGACGTCGCAAAGCAGATATAGCGCATGGCGAAACGAACTTTCGTTGGCTAAATTCTTGCCTGCAATGTTGAAAGCGGTGCCGTGAGCGGGCGATGTACGCAAAATAGGCAGTCCGGCGGTAAAGTTTACGCCGTCGTCGTCGGCTATCGTCTTAAACGGCGCCAATCCCTGGTCGTGGTACATGGCGAGTACGCCGTCGAACTGCAAGTAGGTACGTGCGCCGAAGAAGCCGTCGGCGGCGTAAGGTCCGAAGCATTGAATGCCGTGTTTGCCGACTTCGATTATCGCCGGTGTAATGATTTTTTCTTCCTCGTCGCCGATAAAACCGTTGTCGCCGGCGTGCGGATTGAGCGCCAGCACTGCAATACGCGGACGGGGTATCGCAAAGTCCTGAATAAGAGACTGATTGAAGATGTTTATTTTTTCAATAACAAGTTGTTTGGATATGCTTTCGCTGACTTTCGACAAAGGTATATGCCCCGTTACCAGGGATACCCGCAGCGAATCGTTGAGCAGTATCATCAGCGACTTGCCGCCGAAACGGTTTTCAAGATACTCGGTATGACCGGGGAAGTCGAAATTAGCGCCCTGAATAGTCTTTTTGTTGATAGGAGCTGTCAGCAGCACGTCGATAGTGCCTTTTTGGAGGTCGTTGACGGCGGCTTCGAGCGACATAAACGCTGCTTTGCCGCCTTCTTGGGTCTGTTTGCCCGGCTCAACAAACAAACTGTCGTCGATACATCGGAAAATGTTCAGTTTGCCTGACACCAATCGCTGCGTATCTGTAACCGAATGTGTCTCCGCAGGCTGTAATTCCGATGATTCGAGTATTTTATTGTAATAAGCGGCAAGTTTTGGTGAGCCGTAAAGTATCGGCGTACACATCTCGAAGATGCGCGGGTCGGAAAACGTTTTGAGTATTATTTCATACCCTATTCCGTTGATGTCGCCTTGCGTAATGCCGATTCTGATGAGTTTTTCTTCCATTAATTATTGTTGTAATGTGTTGTTTGCTAATGTATTGTCGGAAGCGTTCTGCTGCTCGTCGGCGAAAAGCGTAGTTTGCAGCGCCGCTTCCATACGGCGTATGTAGTTGCGTTTGGCTTTTTCAGGCTCATACACAAAACCTTCCGTAACGATGACCCTGCGGTTTTGTTCGTCCACACGGGCATAACTTACAAACGGTCCGCCCATCATATCGCCTTTCATTTTCCACCATCCGCGCAGGATACCGCAGTATTTACCGTGCAATGATGAGGCAAAATAATCTACTACTTGTTTCTCTGTTGCCATATAACTGTTTGGAAATGAACCGGGTATCATCTTTTTTGTAATACTGTCGCGTTGGTTGACCAAATAATCTAATGTAAAAGTGTTTTTGTCGGTAAACGGAAAAGTGTAAACCAGCAAATCCATCCGGCACGATGGAGCGTCGTTGGAAAACCACAGACAGTCGTCGCCTTCTTTGCACGATTTTATGTCCGACGGCGCATTTATGGCAATGCCGAATTTCTCTCTAACTTTTTCCATAACCAAAGTGCTGTATGATTCTTTCAACAAGACTTTCATCCGCTTCAACTCTTCACGGTTGAAATAGTCGTTAATATCGCCCGGATTGGTAACAAGAAAACTGTCTATCATGCTCGCTTCCGGCGCGTTGATTTTGAGAATAGCCTGCCCTTTTGCCCACGTGTCGTTTTCGTTTTGCAGAGATACTTTGGTGTACATCCTGTCGTTGATATCCACAAGCAGAACGTTGCGATAACTCCGCATGATGCCGTTGAACTGGTCGGGCATGGCGTATGTAATCTTCATCGCATTTTCTTCCTGAGGGATATAGATGTCGGGCTTGATGAGTTCGTTTTTGATGGCTTGACCGGTATTGCCGTCCCAGATTGCCTTGTTCATAACTACTACTATTTCATACGGTTTAGCCGAAGCTCGACTTGTTGAAAACCCTGAATTGCAGGCGGTTAGCGTTGCAAGCATGACCGCTGCCGATGATATTAAAAGTAACTGTTTCATAAGATTTGTATTTAAATATAATTAGACATTTTTAAGATCTCCTAACGGATAATACGGAAACATGTTGTCTTCCATCCATTTGTTGGCTTTTTCGGGTGTCTGTTTCCAGCCCGAAGCACAAGCGGACACAAATTCTACTATCGACGTTCCTTTGTTTGCCATTGAGTTTTCAAAGGCGAGGCGCAGCATCTTTTTTGCTTTCTTGACGGCGGCTACGGTCTGAACGCTCTGTCGCGTAACAAGGCATGTGCCTTCGAGTTGCGCCAGCAGGTCGGAAATTTTCAGCGGATAGCCGTTAAGAGCTGCTTCTCGCCCGTAAGGGCAGGTCGAAGTAGGCATTCCCATCAGCGTTGTAGGCGCCATCTGACCGCCTGTCATACCGTATATCGCATTGTTAACGAATACGATAACGATGTTTTCGCCTCGATTGCAGGCATGAATCGTTTCGGCAGTGCCGATAGCGGCAAGGTCGCCGTCGCCTTGATAAGTAAATACTAATTTGCTTGTGTTAAGGCGTTTGACGGCAGTAGCCAGCGCCGGAGCGCGTCCGTGAGCCGCTTCAAGCCAGTCAATATCAATGTAATTGTAAGCAAAAACGGCACATCCGACCGGTGAAATGCCTATTGTCTGTTCTTCAAGCCCCATGTCTTCAACTATTTCGGCGATAAGTTTGTGAATAACGCTGTGGCTGCAACCCGGACAGTAGTGCATTGCATTGTCATTAAGCAATTTAGGCTTCGTGTAAACCAGATTTTCCGGTTTTATTATTTCATTTAATTCCATAAAAAATCATCTTTTAAGAGTGCAAAGATACAAATAAAAATTAAAAATTAAGAAATTAAAATTTGGTAGTTTGAAAAATTTTTCGTACCTTTGCACCCAATTTCGTAGTGTGTCCGGTGGCGGAAATGGACGAGATCCTGCTTTATTAACGGCAAATACAAACTTAACAAGCCGACGTGCATCGGACACATGCGAATGACATTTTGGACAAAAACGTAAGCGTTTTATGATATTTTTCTTTATATGGAAATCACCAAATTCCCAAGACCAGAGAAAAATAGA
>JAITHS010000247.1 GCA_031279875.1 Tannerella sp. | reverse complement strand
CAAACGTTTTTCCACTAACGAACGCTGCAAAGGTACGAATAAATTTAATAAGTCGGATAGTTTTCTCTAAAAAACACCGACAATTTATAATATTTTATATTTTTATATATTATATTCACATTTGCAACAATGATAATATCCTGATTGTAAATCAATTACTAATTAAGTTGAAAAGCGCCATACCAAAACCCTTGCAGTGGTTTTAGAACCCTGCAAGCGGTTTTCGGCAACAACCCTTGTATGCGGCGTAACCAAGTGTCGTCCCATGCGGGACTATTGTTGATGTGATTACCCTAACCGGAGACTGAAGTCGCCGGTTAATAAAGTGTCGTCCCTGCGGGACTGCGTGGTACATATCCGTTAGTGGTTAATGGTACCACGTCATTGGTAGCAGGAATGATAGCACCAAACGATAGGTAATAACGGTACCACTAATCACTAATCACTAACCACTAATCACTAACCACTAACCACTAATCACTAATCACTAACCACTAATCACTAACAATGATGTGGTACTTTCTCCAAACCGCTTGCAGGGTTTAAAACCACTGCAAGGGTTTGGGGTACCTATTTCAGTTTCCCGATAAATGCCACATTATTGGCATCATCATCCGAAGGCAGCGTAGAAAGAAGTGCTTGCAGTTTTTGTTTGTCTTCTTCGGAACAATTGTTTTCTTTTAAATGTTTTTCTATCTTTTCCCGCAAGATAGGCGGTTCAAGGTTCCATACAAACCATCCGTTGCGGAAAGACGTTACGGATAAAGGCACTTCCATATTTCCGTAAAAATCGTTTACAATTTTACAAGTCGATGACTGTCCGGTCTTTTTGTCGGTGATGGCCGGTCCTTTGCCGGAGTCGTCCCAGATATTGGTGATATAATAATTGTTGAGTTCAATATATTGCCGGAAAGGTTTCTTTTCAGTGTTGACGCCCATAATAAATGCCGGTTTGATTTTGTTGTTCAAGACGTCATAATGAAATAATGTATCGCTACTCGTATGTTGAAAATCGAATGCCGAAGTATTGTTAGTCCGGAATATTTCGCCATCATAACTTTGAACGGTAAAAGAAGCATGCGCCGGTAATTCTTTCACTACTTTGTCGTTGGTAATATCGTATTGAAGAGCAAAATATTTGTCCTTGGGAAACGGCATGTGTATGATACTTAATATATTGCCGGATAAAAACATTTTTGGTTTATTGAAACTGTATTGCTGCAATATGCTTTTTACATACTTTCCCGAAGTATCATACACCAATATGCCTTTTTTAACAACCATTGACGCCAAATAAATCATATTATGCTCATCATCAATGACGTCGTCGTAGAGGGCGATGGAATATTCGCCCGGACCTTGCCCGAAAGATCCCACGTCGCAGAGGAATTTTCCGGTACGATCAAATAACTTGTAGGGTTGACCAGCCTCACCCGATTGTCTTATGCCGATATATTTATCGGTAACTGTTGTAAACCACGGCCTAAAAAGCGCGTTGTCATTATCTTCAAAATTAACGATCGTACAATTTTCGACCAATTCGCTCAAAGGAATCGTTTTTGTGCCTTCAATCCGGTTTACCGAACATACAAGCATATCCGAAGCCGGAGCCGATTCTTTCTTTTCTTTCTTACAGGAATTAAAACCTGTTAAGCACATCACGAGTGCTGCAAATAACATTGATAGCTTTTTCATATTTTAAAAATTTGCGACAAAGATAAGTATTTTTTTTATATTTTCAAAAAAATGTGCTTAAACAGATGTATTTCACATTTTTTAATACAGATATGATTAAACTTATAGCCGAAAAAGCAGTCAATTAGTTAATAAAAAAATTATTAAGACTTAACGAAGTATGACGAAATCCGTAAAATGGCTTTTGACAGGTGTTATAGTGCTTTTGATAGCGGGGATGATAGCCTGGCCCAAGATCAAACAAAGTATGAACTCCGAAAAGACAGGAGGAAAAGAAGCTCCGCCGACGGCGATGGATCAGCGACGTATGCCGCTCACTATCAATGCGGCAGTAATAAAAAAAGCATCGCTGACCGACAAAATTGTTACTGCCGGAGCGACGCTGGCTGACGAAGAAGTTGACTTGTCGTTCGAATCGTCGGGCAAGATTGTGAGCATCAATTTTCAGGAAGGGATGCACGTAAAAAAAGGCACCCTGCTGGCTAAGATTAACGACAAACCGTTACAGGCCGAGTTGAAGAAACTTGAAGCCCAGATACCGCTTGCCAAAGACCGTGTGTTCCGTCAGGGGACGCTACTTGAAAAAGACGCCGTAAGTCAGGAAGCATACGAGCAGGTTACAACCGAGTATGAGAAATTGATGGCTGATATTGAGAGCGTTAAGGCGCGCATAGCGCAGACCGAACTGCTGGCTCCGTTTGACGGTATCATCGGTTTGAGGCGCGTCAGCGAAGGCGCTTATGCTACTCCTACTACTGTTATTGTAAATCTGACGAAGATAAGTCCCTTAAAGATAGAGTTTTCGATAAACGAACGTTATGCGCCCGACGTTACTGCAGGTACGGACGTTAACTTTTTTATGGAAGGATTCGACGGCAAAAAGCAGGATTTCAAAGCCAAAGTATATGCCGTTGAGAGCAAAATTTCGGAAGCAACACGCTCGCTCAAAGTACGCGCACTATTCCCTAACACTAATGAAGCAATAATACCCGGGCGCTATCTGTCGGTCGAGATTACACGTCGCGAAATCAAAGACGCGCTCGCTGTTCCGAGCGAAGCGATAATACCCGAAATGGGCAGAACAATAGTCTATATTTATCGCAACGGCGAGTCGCAACCTGTTGTTATTAAGACAGGTCTGCGTACCGAAAGCCATGTACAGGTGCTTGAAGGACTTCATTCCGGCGATACCATTATCACAACCGGCGTTATGCAACTGCGCATGGGATCGAAAGTAATTATCAACGAACTGATGCAATAAATTATGGCAAATTTATCGGAAATAAGCATAAACCGCCCCGTCCTCGCTACTGTGATGATGCTCATCATACTCCTTTTCGGAATGATAGGCTACAACACACTCGGAGTACGCGAGTATCCGAGTGTTGACCGCCCTTTTGTATCGGTACAAACCTCGTATCCGGGCGCTAACGCGGAAGTCATCATGAACCAGATTACGGAGCCGTTGGAACAAAATGTAAACGGCATTCCGGGTATAAGGTCGCTCAGTAGCGTCAGCAGTCAGGGTAACAGCCGTATAACGGTAGAGTTTGAACTGTCGGTTGACCTCGAAACGGCTGCTAACGATGTGCGCGACAAGGTTTCGCGCGCTCAACGCTATCTCCCGCGAGACTGCGACCCGCCGACCGTTTCCAAAGCCGACGCCGACGCTCAACCTATTATGCAGATAGGTATCAGAAGCGCTAAACGGTCGCTGATGGAACTGACCGAAATAGCCGAACTGACTGTTAAAGAGCGACTTCAAACTATCCAAAACGTCAGCGGCGTCGATATCTGGGGCTCAAAGCGCTATTCGATGCGACTGTGGCTTGATCCGGTCAAAATGGCAGGTTTCGGAGTAACACCGCTTGACGTTAAAAATGCTATTGACGCTGAAAATGTGGAACTTCCGTCTGGCAGCATCGAAGGTAATACTATGGAACTGTCAATCAGAACTATGGGACTGATGACTACGGCAAAAGAATTTAACGACCTGATTATCAAAGAAGACGGTAACAGCATCGTCAGGTTTTCGGATGTCGGTCTTGCGGAGTTGTCGCCCGAAGACATCAAAAGTATCCAGAAACGTAACGGCGAGCCGATGGTTATCGACGTTATTATACCGCAACCCGGCGCAAACCATATCGAAATTGCCAACGAAGCCTACAAACGCATCGAACAACTGCGCAAAGACCTGCCCGACGACGTTACAATAGAAATGGAATACGACAACACACAGTTTATACGCGCATCTATTAACGAAGTACAACAGACACTTTATGAGGCTTTTCTGTTAGTTGTAATAATCATTTTTCTGTTCCTCCGAGACTGGCGCGTAACAACGATACCGGTACTCGTTATCCCGATTTCACTTATCGGCGCTTTTTTCGTGATGTATATCGCCGGTTTCTCAATAAACACGCTTACCATGCTGGCAATAGTGCTGTCGGTGGGGCTTGTGGTGGATGATGCAATTGTTGTTACCGAAAATATTTATGTGCGTATCGAGCGGGGTATGTCGCCACGCACAGCAGGTATCGAAGGCGCTAAAGAAATATTTTTTGCCGTCGTTTCAACTACTATAACGCTTATCGCAGTGTTTATTCCGATAGTATTTTTGGAGGGCATGACGGGGCGGCTGTTTAAAGAATTTAGCATCGTCATAGCAGGGTCGGTAGCAATCTCGTCGGTCGTAGCGCTGACTTTTACGCCCATGCTGGCAACTAAACTGCTCAAAAAACGCGAAAAACAAAACTGGTTATATCGCAAAACGGAACCTTTTTTCACATTTCTTAACAATATTTATGAATCGTCGCTTGACGCTTTTCTAAACCGTAAATGGATGGCATTTCCGATTATCGGCATTCTGTTAATGCTGATAGGTTGGCTATGGATGAAAATACCGTCCGAACTGTCGCCGATGGAAGACCGGTCGCAGATACAAATCAACATCAGAGGCCCAGAAGGGGCAACTTACGAGTTTGTGCGCGACTTTGCCGACAAACTTGAAGTGATAGCCGATTCCGTTGCCTACGAGCGAAAAGTTGTTACTACACGCTCGTTTGGCTCAATGTCGTTTATTTCCGTCATTTTGCCGAATATTGCCGACCGTCAACGCTCGCAGATGGATATTGCCGAGCTGCTCTCAAAAGAAGTGCGTATGGAGACAATGGCACGCGGATTTGTGCAGCAACAGTCAACTTTCGGCGGACGGCGCGGCGGAATGCCCGTTCAATACGTTTTACAGGCTACCGGCATCGACAAATTGCAGGAATACTTGCCCCAAATATTGGAAAAAGTGAACCAAAGCCCTGTCTTTCAGATGGCTGACGCCGATTTGAAGTTCACCAAACCCGAAGTGCGCATATCTATCGACCGCGACAAGGCTACTTTGCTCGGCGTCAGTACCCGTAACATTGCCCAGACATTACAGTATGCTCTTAGCGGGCAACGAATGGGGTATTTTTATCTCAAAGGCAAACAGTATCAGATAATTGGCGAAATAAACCGGCAACAGCGCAACAAGCCGCTCGACCTCAAATCGCTCTATGTGAGAAGCAATAACGGCTCTATGATTCAGATAGATAACGTTGTCAGCCTCGTCGAAGACGTCGCTCCGCCGCAACTCTACCGCTATAACCGTTTCGTATCTGCCACAATATCAAGCGGATTGAACAAGGGATATACTCTCGGCGACGGATTAAACGAGATGGACAGAATTGCGGCGGAAGTGCTTGACGAAAGTTTCCGTACTGCTCTGACAGGCGAATCGAAAGAGTTTCGCGAAAGTTCCGATAGCCTGATGTTTGCTCTCATTTTGGCTCTTATAATGATTTATTTAGTACTTGCAGCACAGTTTGAGAGTTTCAAAGACCCTCTGATAGTGATGTTTACAGTGCCGCTCGCTGTTGCGGGAGCGTTGATATTCATGGCTTCCGGAAGTATTACTATGAACATTTTCAGCCAGATAGGTATCATCATGCTCATCGGATTGGTAGCAAAAAACGGCATCTTGATAGTAGAGTTCGCCAACCAGCGACAGAGCGCGGGACAGTCGCTTCACGACGCTATCCGAACAGCCTCTATCCAGCGTTTGCGTCCTATCCTGATGACCAGCGCATCAACTATTCTGGGCTTGCTGCCGCTGATGTTTGCCTCTGCCGAAGGCGCTAACAGCCGTATAGCAATGGGGTACGCCTGCGTTGGCGGTATGTTGATTTCTACCTTCATGACGCTTTATATCGTACCCGCTATGTACAGTTTCATCTCAACCGACAGAATTAACAAAAAGAAAATGACATGAAGATATTTTTTTTAACGATAGCATTACTTTTTCCGTCAATCATGACCGCACAGGCCGTTTTGAGCCTTGAAGAATGTATCCGCACAGGTCTCAAAAATAACTACTCCGTACGCATCATCCGCAATGAAGAAGCTATCTCGACCAATAACGCCACACTCGGCGCGGCGGGCGCTTTACCTTCTATCGACCTTTCGGGTGGCTACAACGGCAATGTCTATAACTATAACTACGATTACAAAGACGGCACAACGGGAACCGAAAAAAACGTCAACTCCGAATCTTCCAACATCGGCGTCAACCTTAACTGGACTATCTTCGACGGCTTCGGTATTCAGGCTGATTATGAGCGACTTAAAGAACTCAAAAGCATGGGTGAACTCAACACCCGTATCGCGGTCGAAAATCTTGTTGCCGACATTGCCGCCGAATATTACACATTCATTCGACAGCGCATCCGCCTCAACAATCTGCGCTCTGCCGTCCGCCTCTCACGCGAACGCCTCCGAATAGTCGAAGAACGCTATATCATCGGCTCTATGTCGCGCCTCGACCTACAACAGGCGAAAGTCGATTTCAACGCCGACAGTTCGCAACTCCTCACTCAATACGAAAACGTAAATTCCTCAAAGATAAGGCTTAACGAACTTATGGGACTTGATTCCGTCAACACTCCGCTCGAAGTGAAAGATACCGTCGTGATCGGCGATATTATCCTTGACCACGACGCGCTCTGGGCAAAGACGCTTGCCAATAATTCGTCGCTCATCGCATCGCATAAAAACCTTACATTGAGCGAAATAGACCTCAAAAAAGTACGTAGCCAAAACTATCCTTATCTGCGTCTGAATGCCGGATACGGCTACACCGGCAACCGCTACGAGACCGGTACGATTGACCTGCAACGACGACTTGGCGCTAACTACGGCGTTACGCTTGGCTTTAATGTATTCGACGGCTTTAACCGCCGACGTGAACAACAGAACGCCAAAACGCGCATCAATACCGGCGAACTGCGTGTTCAGGAAATGGAACTCGCCCTCAAAGCCAACCTCTCCAACCTTTGGATGGCATACCGTAATAACCTCGATCTCTTACAGTTAGAGAAAGAAAACCTCATCGCCTCACAAGAACATTACGAGATAGCCATTGAGCGCTACAAACTCGGCGACCTCTCCGGTATCGAACTGCGTGAAGCCCAAAACAACCTCCTCCAAGCCGAAGAGCGTCGCTCTCTGGCTGAATACAACACCAAACTATGCGAAATATCTCTCCTCCAACTCAGCGGACAGGTTATGAAGTATGTTGAGTAGAGTTGAGAGTTGAGAATTAAAAATTACGAATTAAAAATTACGGTAGATTTCAATTACGAAAACTCTCAACTCTCAACTCTCAACTCTCAACTCTCAACTCGTAATTGACCACAGAGAGAAAAATGTCGTTCATTGAGGGCAGTTCTTCCGCAAAGGATATAATCTCGTATTGAGAAGCCAGTTGACGGATGAGTTCGGAGTTGCTGATGTCTTTCTCTTTGTTAATACGCATTGTAACGGTATTATCGCTGCTCTCCCCAACTACTTTGACATTAAACGTACCTGTCCTGAATCGGTTGCGCACCTCGCCGACATTACCCGTTAAGGCTATTTCGGATTTGTTGATGAGGGCTATCTCATCGCATATCTCTTCTACCGACGCCATGTTGTGGGTCGAAAAGATGATTGTTCTGCCCTGTTCTTTGAGTTCAAGAATTTCCCGCTTCAACTGCTCGGTGTTGACGGGGTCAAAGCCGCTGAACGGCTCGTCAAATATCAGTAGTTCAGGGTCATGCACGACCGTAACGATAAACTGTACCTTTTGTTGCATCCCTTTCGACAGCTCTTCAACTTTCTTGTTCCACCATTGCATTATATCGAATTTCTCAAACCATTTTGTCAGGTTTTGTTTTGCGTCATGAGCCGTCATTCCTTTGAGGCGTGCGAGATACAGCGCCTGTTCGCCGACTTTCATTTTCCTATACAGACCGCGTTCTTCGGGCAGATAACCGATGCGATAGACGTCGGATTGCTGCAACGGATGTCCGTCAAAAAGCACTTCGCCGCTATCCGGCGCCGTGATACGGGTAATGATACGGATAAGCGTCGTTTTACCCGCCCCGTTAGGACCGAGCAAACCGAACACCTTGCCGTGCGGCACGCTGATACTCACGTTGTTAAGAGCCAGATGCCCAGTAAACTGCTTTGTAACATTATTAGTTTCAAGTTTCATATTGTAAATTTTCAGTTCATTTTCGGGTCTTTCGGATAATTCAACCATAATTTGTAGGAACCGCCTAATGATTCGACAGCGCTTTTCCATAACTCATCTTCGGACGATAATATTGCCGTCGCATCCAACTCACTGACTATCCATGAATTACGCTCTATCTCTTCGTTAAGCTGATTTTCACGCCATCCCGAATAGCCGAGAAAAAATTTCACGTTTCCCTCTATTGTGGCGCCGCTTTTGAGCATATAAGTTAAGTATTCAAGATTGCCGGCAAAACTGATTTCGCCGTTTACATGCACGCTTTCAGGTATCCTGTCGCCAAAAGAATGAATAAAAAACAGACTATCAACGCCAACCGGACCGCCCAGATAAAGCGGTATAGGCTGCTCGAATGAGAAATCGTCAATAAGATTATTCAATAAAAGTCCAAGTTTTTGATTCAGTACCAATCCCATTGAGCCGGTTTCGCCATGTTCGATAAGATAGATAACGGAACGCTGAAAACAAGGTTCTTGCATAAAAGGCTCCGATATCAGCACTTTGCCCTTGTCCGGCTTTCGATTGTTATGCCGTATCTTGAATAATTCCTCGTACGGTTCCATCGGATTATGCTTTTTGATGGTTTAACTCAAACATTGTCAGTCTGTTATCAAGCAAATCATATTGATTGTCTTTAATAAAAGATGTACACGCGCGCAAGCCTTCCTGATTGCTTCCGGTAGTGCCGAGCGAAATAGCGCTAATACCGTAATAGATAAGCGTTTTCATCAGTTCGCTACCTGTCATTCCGGGGTAGCGGATGGTGAAATAAAAGCCGTCGGCGATAGGCTGGTCAAGGTCGTAGTCATAGACAATTTCGAAGCCGTGCTTTTTGAAAATCGCTTTCAACTTCGCCGCACGGACGCCATATTCTTTGATTTCTTCCACGAAATCGAACGACCCATCCGACGCTGCTTTAAACATCGCCGCCAAAGCGTACTGTGCCGAATGGCTCGTACCCGACGACAGGGCGTAAAGAACACGATGAATATAGACCGTCCCGAAAGTTCCGCCACCGTAACGCTGCATAAGTCCCTCATACTGACGGTGATACAGTTTGTTGGAAATCGCCGTTACGCCTATCCGCTGACCGGCGTAACCGAACGCTTTCGAGCCTGATATTTGCATGATATAGTTGTCGGTATAGTGCGAAACGCTTGGCTGATAGGGCGGTACGAACGGTTTGCCGAGTTCTTTGCGGAAATCCATCGCAAAATACGCAAGGTCTTCGATAACAATTGTGTCATACTGTTCGGCTACTGCGCCTATATCCTTTAATTCATTGTCGGTCAAGCATATCCACGCCGGATTGTTTGGGTTTGAGTATATCATAGCCGCAATGTTGCCCTTGGAAAGGTATTCTTCGAGTTTGGGTTTGAGACGGTCGCCGCGATAATCATAGACGTCAAACGATGCGAAGTTGTATCCCATGACAGTAATCTGCTGTTTCTGAACGGGAAAGCCCGGATCGATGAACAAAATCGTATCTTTCTTGTCGTCGCACTGCCCGCAGGTCAGAAAAGAAGCGTAAGTGCCTTGCATTGAGCCTGTTACAGGGACGCAATGTTCAGGGTCGATGTCTGTATCGACGAAAGCCTTGATGAAGCGCGAAGCTTCTTTTTTCAGTTCCGGATAGCCGTTAATGACAGGGTAAATTGAGGCGATACCATTTTGTAAAGCCTTTATCTCTGCCTCGACGCCCACTTTGGCCGGTTTCAATCCCGGCACCCCCATTTCCATACGGATAAATTCCGTGCCTGTAATTTTTTCTAATTCGGACGCAATAGCCACTACTTCGCGGATAGTTGCCTTGCCGAAATCTTTCAGTCCGTATTTTTCAATAATCTTGTTAGTTGTCTGATAATCAACCGGTACATTTTTCATTTTAATATCTTTAATAAAAAAATCACTGCAAAGGTATAAAATTTTTTCATAAAAGTTTGGTAGTTTCAAAAAAAGTTCGTACCTTTGCACCGCTTTTAAGAGAAAAAGCAACTCGGTGTGGTAGTTCAGCCTGGTTAGAATACATGCCTGTCACGCATGGGGTCGCGGGTTCGAGTCCCGTCCGCACCGCTAACTGAAAATCAAGCACTTACAGAAATGTAGGTGCTTTTTTTTTTGTGGTTTATGCGTTTTTTGAAGAATATATTGTACCTTTGCAGTGCATTCAGGGGCATATGGGCGCACCTGCAAAACCCTGTGTTTAGGCATATAATTTCATTAATCTAAAGAGGAAGAAAGGCACATCCACCACACCGTAGAGTTCGGCTCTGAAGCGCTTGATTTTAGCATTGAAA
>JAITHS010000235.1 GCA_031279875.1 Tannerella sp. | reverse complement strand
CCTCAAAAAAGACGACGTTATTGTCTATGAGTCAACTGTTTATCCCGGATGTACGGAAGAAGAATGCGTTCCACTGTTGGAAAAAATCTCCGGTCTGAAATATAACGAAGACTTTTTCTGCGGATACTCGCCGGAGCGTGTCAATCCGGGCGACCGCGTTAATACGGTAGATAAAATCGTGAAAGTAGTATCCGGCTCGACACCTCAAACTGCCGATTTTATTGAACAACTCTATGGCTCAATAATCGACGCGGGAACGTATCGCACATCTTCAATCAAAGTGGCGGAAGCAGCCAAGGCAATCGAAATCGCACAGCGGGATGTCAACATCTCGTTTGTCAACGAATTGGCACTCATCTTCGACCGCATGGGACTCGACACTGCCGAAGTGCTTGAAGCAGCCGCTACCAAATGGAATTTTCTAAAATTCACTCCCGGATTGGTAGGCGGCCATTGTATTAGCGTTGACCCGTATTATCTACTTCACAAGTCCCAAAGTCTCGGTTATAATCCACAGGTGATATTGTCCGGTCGTAGCGTCAACGACGAGATGGGGCGTTTCGTAGCGCAAAAAACCATCAAACTGATGATAGCGCACGGAATACGTATCCTCGACAGCCGCGCTCTCGTGCTGGGTTTCACGTTCAAAGAAAACTGTCCGGACACCCGCAATACGAAAGTGATTGACGTGATAAACGAAATACGTGATTACGGTGTTAATGTTGACGTTTATGACCCGCGCGCCGACGCACAACGGGTCAATACCGAGTATGGCATTACCTTGCTTGCCGATAGCCCTGTATTGACTGATTATGATGCAGTTATCCTTGCTGTGCCGCATGAGGAATTTCGCTCGTTCGACTTCGGCCCGCTCGCCGCAAAAAACGCGGTTATCTTCGATGTCAAAGGATTATTGCCAAAGGATATAGTTCACGGCCGACTATGATAAATCAATTAAGAATTTTCAAAACCCCGTATAAAGATACCTTTTTATACTCTTTTTAGGCGTTTTTTCAAACTCGGTAGGATACAGTTCTATGCGCGAAACCTGCTCGTAGGGAGCTAAAAGGCGGTTTACTTCCTTGCAGTTCTGTTCCATCAAAAGATATAACTCTTCGTGCCTGATACCCATACTGTCAACCTGCTCATAATCAGGATATACCAAAGCCACTATTTTGCCATTGCGCTCTATCACAAGGCTTTCATGTACAAAAGGCATATTGTTGAGTTTGGATTCCAATTCTTCGGGATAGATATTCTGTCCGTTGGAAGACAAAATCATCGTTTTGTTGCGACCGCGTATATAGATACGTTTCTCGCTGTCGATAGTGCCGAGGTCGCCGGTTTTAAGCCAGCCGTCTTCGGTAAATGACTGACGTGTAGATTCTTCGTTTTTGTAATATCCGAGCATAACGTTTTCGCCGCGCACTTGTATTTCGCCCGCAACTTCATACGGGTTTTCGGATTCGATGCGTACATCCATTATCTCTTTGAGGATATGACCGCACGATTGCGGCTCAAAGACGGCATGATTAGAATAGCTTATCAGCGGGGCGCACTCTGTCATACCGTAGCCGATAGTTACCGGAAATTTTATTTTACATAGAAAATCGGTAACTTCCTGATTCATTGGCGCTCCGCCAACTATCACTTCGCAAAATCTGCCTCCGAGAGCATCAGTCAGTTTCTTACAGATGAAAGAATAAATCCGGTGGTCGAGATACGGCACGGTAAGCGCAAGTTTCATCGCCCGTTTGTTGAGTAGCGGCAAAATCATCTTCTTATATACTTTTTCGAGTATCAGCGGCACGGTAATAATGAGGTTCGGTTTAACGTCGGCAAAAGCCTGCAAAAGGATTTTCGGCGTCGGCATCTTGCCCAGAATATATACATGCGCTCCCGTCGCCATAGGAACCAACAGGTTGAAAGCGCAACTGTAAGCATGTGCCAGCGGCAAAAAACACAGTTCCGTATCTCCTCTAAACATCAGATTGAGTGTTTCGGCATACGTTACATTGCCCGCCAGATTGTTTGCCGTCAACATCACACCCTTGGAAAAACCTGTCGTACCGGATGTATAATTTATTTCAATCAACGTATCATTCGGAATATCAGGATATTTGATGTTTTCTTTACCGAAACCGTCAGGATAAAGTTCGACATAGCGTTTGTTTACAACAGCCTGATAGTCATCATATTTATACCTTTCCCGACAATAAAGGCACGAAAAATCTTTCAATGACAGCACAGCCGACACACCGCTCAAAGAATCGACATCAAGGATTTCCCATATTTTTTGGCTGACAATCAGGAATTTGGATTCCGAATGATTGACAATATGCTGAATATCATTAGGATTAAAATCCTGCAATATCGGTACAACAACTGCTCCGTAGGTAATCACAGCCATATAAGCCACCCCCCAGCGAGCGCAATCTTTGCCGGTAAGCGCTATTTTGTCACCCTGACGGACATCAAAATACTCGAAAACGAGATGTAAACGGGCTATCTCATCGGCAACGCCGCCAAAAGTATAGGACGTAACACCCTGATAATCAGTCAAAGACGGCAACTCCCAGTTGTCTCTGAAACTTTGCGCGTATTTTTCAATCAAATTCTCTTTTATCATCTTGAAAATTTTTAATTTTTAATTCTTAATTCTTAATTAACGAAGCCATTGTTGCGGATTGAGTTTGGTGCGTTCTTTGCGCAGTTCGAAGTGGAGGATTGTTTCATTACCTTTTTCGGCGTCGGTATATATTTCGCCTAATGGTTGTCGGATTGCAACTTTGTCGCCGGCTTTTACAAAGACCTTGCTCAAATTGCTGTAAACGGATATATAGTTACCGTGTCGTATGATTACGTTGTTGTTGAAGCCGGGAAGCGGGAATACTCTCGTTACGACGCCGTTGAAGATGGTTACCGCCTGAACGCCGGCGGTCGTTTGGATGTCGATACCGTTGTTGTTGGTACGTATGTTAGCCAGTTCCTGATGTTGATGTTCGCCGAAAGAGGAAACGACTTTGTATGAGCCGTTTAATGGGTAGGGTAGCATACCTTTGTTTTCCGAAAAATCGTTTGACAGGTTAAGTTCCGTATCGGTTGTTTTGATGTCTTCGGTAACGAAAGCGTCGATACGATTGTTGAGCGCGGCAGCTTCGGCGCGTTTTTGGCGCAATTGTGCGAGCAGCATTTTCTGTTTCTTTTTGATGTCGCCGACGATGTTTTTCTGTTGTTTTTCTTCGTTAAACAGATTTTTGCCTTCATCTTCGCGTTGCGCATAGAGGCGTTGTTTGTCTTTGAGAGTTTTTTCGAGTTCCGCTTTACGGTTTACAATATCTGCCTGTTTGTTCATAATACGTTCTGCTTCAATCTTTTGCCAGTCGGAATATTCGCGCAGATAGCGCATACGGCGGTATGATTGTGTAAGATTTTCTGCCGACAGAATGAGCAGCATTTTGTATTGCGCAGTGCGATGTTCGTGTTGTTGACTTTGCATCGAACGGGCGTAGTTTTCTTTAATCTTGACGAGGTCGTCTTCCAAAACGCTTATTTCCTTTGTTATAGCGTCGATTTTTTTGTTCAGAGTTGCAATTTCACCGCTCAAAAGGGCGATAAAATTGCGTCTGGCGGCGAGTTGTTGCGTCAGGAGGTTAAGCCTGTTAAGGGAATTTTGAGCTGAGGCGTCGGTTTCTTTGAGCAGCGTAGTTGTCATCTCAATATCTTTGAGCATTATGTCGCGTTGTTTTTCAAGGTCTGATACGTTAACGGCGTTTCTTTGCGGCTGTTGTGCCGTACTGTCGATTTGAGCGATACCTTTTAGCGTCGCTGCACCGAAAAACAATATGACTAACAGTAACTCTCTCATAATCTTCCGAATAATTGTTTTTTTATTTCATTTGTGCTTATTTTCTCATACCCCTTAGGGATAACAAAATCGTTTTTAACAGGCACATTTATTTCGGGCGAAAGAAATGTCAATTTTACGGTAAACTTCTTATTTACAGTGGCTTCTGGTATGGCTGACGACGGCGAAAAACCGTCTATCAGTGTTAAGTTTTCATAATTGCCGTCGATGATATTTTTTGTCAGCACGGATTGCACTTTCGAGAAGTTAAATTTGTTGTTTAATGCTGTCTTGTAACTGTCTTTTGCGTACTGTTTGTTGATACGGTTGATAACCGTGATGCTGTCGGGCGTCAGTTCGATGCGTCCTGCTTCAAAGCCCGTAAACGGCTGTAAAGAGATGTGTATCACTTCATTAGCAAGCATTTTCAGTTGCCCTTTGGTTGAGAATGTTTGCTCATCGCTTGAAATATCGACTTTTACGCGCGAAGATAACGTGTTGATGTTCGGCATTTTACCGGACGCAAGGCCTTTTTCCGACGTTTTGCATGTGGTTAAAGCCAGCGCAAGGGTCAGAAATACGGTCATTTTCAATATGTTATTTGCCTGTTTCATCTTTATTTGCATTATTGTTCGTCAAAAAGTTCGTCTTCTGTTTCTTCGTAATATGATTTGTCGTTGATTTTGCGGTCTAATGTAGCGCTTTTTTTGCCTGCTGTTTTGGCTTTTTGCCACTGTTCGACAGCCTTATCTTTATCTCCCGACAGAAAGAGTATATCTCCGTAATGGTCAAGCAGTTCTGCGCTGCCGTTATGGTCTTTTGAGATTGCCATCTCGATATAAATTTTAGATAACGAATAATTGCCCTGCACAAAAAATATCCACGCATAAGTATCTATGTATGTGGCATTATCGGGTTCTGTTTTGATACATACGGCGCTCATCCGCTCGGCTTTTGTCAGGTCGCGTTTGAGGAGCGACAGATAATAGGCGTAATTGTTGAGGACGGAGATGTTTTTATCGTTCATTGTCAGCGCTGTTTCATAAGATTCAAAAGCCTTATCGGTCTCTTTTTTTCTAAAAAAAAGGTCGCCGACCTGTCCGTAAAACTCCGATATAAGGATTTTATTTTCGGGAGGTATTTGCGGAATAGCGTTGAGATATATCTCTAATGCTGTGTCGTAATCGTTTTTTTGCGAGTAGGCGATGCCGAGATAAAACGGATACTCGTAATCGTCGGGAAACAGTTCTTTGGCTTTGATACAGACGGTCATCAATTTGTCGGGTTCGCGTGATATGAGCGACAAACGCAGCAACTGCTTATGGGCGATACGGTTTTCGGGTTCTGTTTCGGTTACTAATTGAAACTGAAACCATGCCTCGTCATATTTGCCTTGTTCGGCAAGAAAATCGCCGTATGCAATTTTGAGACGCGATTCTTCGGGATGACTGTCAAGCAAAGTATGAAACAGAGTATCAGCGCTTTCGATGTCTCTTTCGGATTGTTGCAACCTAATGACGTATCGGGCAAGTATCGACAATTTAGTGTCGGTATCCAACTTGGCATTTATTAAAGCATTGCGTATCTGCATTTTAGCCGAATCGGCATGACCTGTTTTCTCAAAATAATTAGCCATTGCAACGGGATAATAAGGCGTTTCGGGGTCGATGTTAAAAGCTTGCCGGTAGAACGATAGCGCTTTGTCGTAATCGTTTTGATTGAGATATAAATCTCCGATAATCACCTTATAGCGAGGTTCTGGAAACTTGTCGGCAAGTTTTTTCCACTCATCGACAGCCTTTTCTTTTTCGTCGATAGCCATGTAGAGGAGGAATTTTTCTTTCGATAGCGTTTCGTGCATGCCTATGATGTTTTCAATATCGTCTAAAATTACTATTGCCTTGTCGTTGGCGCCCGACCGCGTATATGCCTCTGCGAGAAGCATTTTGAGTTCGATTTTGTCGGGATGTGCCTTAACGAGAGCTTCATATTCTTCGGCTGCTTCACCGTACATTTCGGCATCCAACAGCAATCTTGCCAGAATATTGTGATATTCGGCGTTTTGAGGAGAATATTCGATGCACTTGCGGATTATCTCAATTGTAGTATCAATACGGTCGAGTTCGAGATAATACTCCGACAATTCAAACAGGGCCGCCGAAGAGGTCGAATCTATCTCCAAACAATGCCTGAACATGTCGAAAGCGGCGTCTGCCTTGTCGGCGTTCTTAAGTTTGATACCTTCATAAAAGAAGTAATCAAATTTGCGTCGAAGCGCTTCGGCATCGTCTCCAATATCCTGTGCTTCCATTTTTATTGTGCTGCATATCAGGTATATAATTAAAAAAACCGTCCTTATATAATTCATAAAAAATAATAAACTATTGCCGTCCCGTATGTCCGAACCCTCCTGCTCCGCGTTCCGTTTCGTTGAGCGTATCTTGTTGCAGCCATTCTGTTTTGGCGTGTGTTGTGATGACCATCTGACAGATACGTTCGCCGTCGTTGACGGTAAACGGCTCGGCCGACAGATTGATAAGAATGATGCCGATCTCGCCTCGATAATCGGCGTCGATAGTGCCGGGAGTATTGAGCAGAGTAACGCCGTGTTTGAGCGCCAACCCGCTGCGCGGCCGCATCTGTGCTTCGTAGCCTTCGGGAAGCGAGATGTAAAGCCCCGTAGGGATAAGACAACGTTCCAAAGGCTTGATTATAACAGGCGTTTCGAGGTTGGCTCGTATATCCATTCCTGCCGACAGCGCCGTAGCGTAAGCAGGCAACGGGTGATGCGATTTGTTGACTATCTGAACTTTCATGTCCTAATTTTTAGTATGTATTTGGGTGCAAAGATACATAAAATTTTGAATTTTTTCTTGAAATACTATCATAATTCAAAAAAATACTTACCTTTGCCATGTTATTAAAGTAAAAAACTATGAAAGTTGTAAGAAAAATCATGACCGCAGGAATGTTGTCGCCGATAATTGACTTGCCTTGGGCATCGCATAATGCTGTGGTGGAGGTAATTATTTTACCTGTTTCGCAACCTTCACATGAAACCGAGTCGTTCAAAAGTATGAAAGGAAGACTGAAAGAGTATGCAAATCCCGACCTTGTAAAACTGGAGAAATCGGCATGGGCTAATAATGTTGAAGAAAAGTATGGTAATATTAGACACTAACGCAATATTCACTTTCGACAAAAAATTGCAAAATCAACTTAAACGTTGATAGCCGACGCGACAGGAAACC
>JAITHS010000233.1 GCA_031279875.1 Tannerella sp. | reverse complement strand
GGCGATCCTCTCAATACCCTGAATAAGGGCAAAGAATGGAGCGAATGGGAATTAGTCAAAACAGCCCGTCCCCGTTTTCCCGGACACCGGCAACCCAACATTCCGGCTTGGGGATATGGCGACGAAAAAGACCCTGCTGTGATGGCGCAAAAGATTGACGCCGCTGTCAATCATGGCATTGACGCCTTTATTTTCGACTGGTACATGTATGAACAAGGCCCTTTCCTGAACCGTTGTATCGACGAAGGCTTCCTGAAAGCGAAAAACACGCGGCGTATCAAATTTGCCTTGATGTGGGCAAATCACGACTGGCTCGAAATTCAACCCTACAAACGCGGAACGCCACAACAGATACTGTATCCGGCAAAGGTTTCTCCGGCACGCTACGAAGAGATTTGCGACTTGCTGATAAAAGATTATTTTACAAAATCAAATTACTGGCGAATAGACGGAAAAGCCTATTTTTCTATCTACGACGTGCAAAAATTTGTGGAGAATTTCGGCTCTTTGGAAGCTACGCGCGATGCGATGAATCGACTGCGTGAAAAGGCTGTTAAGGCGGGATTGAAAGGCGTTCACTGGAATCTTGTTGCGTGGGGACGCCCCATACTTCCGGTAGAAAAGCCACCCGCAAATACATCCGAACTTATTCGCTTGCTGGGATTTGATTCCGCTACTTCTTATGTTTGGATACATCATGCGCCCCTAAACGAAACGCAAACAGACTATAATCAGGTGCGTGATACGTATTTTGCTCATTGGGAACATGCAAATAAAGACTACGGCGTGCCTTATTTTCCGAATGTTACCATGGGATGGGATTCCAGTCCGCGATGCGATTTAAACGACGAATGGGGTAACTGGGGATACCCGTTCACCAATACCATAGGCAATAATACGCCGGAGAACTTTAAAACGGCGCTACAAATGACGAAAGACCGATTGCTGTCTGATCCGCACGGGCCGCGCATTCTGAATATCAACTGCTGGAACGAATGGACGGAAGGCAGTTATCTCGAACCGGATGTCCGAACCGGAATGGCTTATCTGGAAGCAGTAAAGGATGTATTCAAACAGAGAAAATAAAATTGGGCAAAAGCATATATCCTTTACTTGCTCATTGCGAGGCGGAAGCCGAGATAGTTTTGGCGTCTTGACGGCCATGAATAGTAGTCGGTACGGAATGAGACGCGGGCGTAATCGGATGTTATGACCCAACTGCCGCCACGTATCACGTAACATGAACCGCTGACCACGCCCTGCGGATCGGTTTGTGGTGATGATGAATACGCTCCGTAATAGTCGCTGCACCATTCCCAAACGTTACCGCTCATGTCGTAAAGCCCAAGTTCGTTGGCCGATTTCCGGCCGACAGGATGCGTTCGGTCGCCGCTATTGTTCCAATACCATGCTACAGAGTCGATTACGTTACTGCCGCTATAGATACAACCTCGATTCTTGTTGCCGCCACGCGCCGCATATTCCCATTCTGCTTCGGTAGGAAGGCGGTATTGCTTGTTTGTCATTTTGTTTAGCCTGTAAATGAAGCCGTTAGAATAGTAGGTGATCCCTTTGATGACCTCGCTCTCGCCTTCCGTTCCCACAATATCTTCCCAACTTACCCTTTCTACCGGCAATGACGCATCGTCGTCGAAATAGGACGGGTTTTCACCCATTATATCAGTCCATTCCTGTTGAGTAACTTCATAACGGCTTATATAATAGTCGCTTACCGTAACCTGATGCGCAGGCAGTTCTGCCTTGTATTTACATTCTTCGGCACTGCATCCCATCACAAAATCTCCTCCCTGCACAAGCGCCAACTCTAAATATGACGTTTTAACAGGCTGATTATCAGGCTCATCACGACTGCATGAAATCAATATAAGCAATATGAATAAATATCTGTAAGTCATAAGTCATTAAAGGCTGTTTCGAGCCAAGTGATATGGTTTTTGAAAAACGTAATATCGCAGTCCGTTTCTTTGTCGAACGAGCCTAACGGCACTCCGCCGACGTGGATGCGCTTGTCGAGTATTTTCCAGCGGCGGAAATTCAGTTCTTGCGATTTGTATAAATCCTTGCGTAATACCTCGAAATAGTCAAGCATTGCGGGCATTGACGCCTTGTTTTCGTTCCAGACCGATTTGACAAGCGCCTTAAATTCAGCATCTTGCAACAAGCGGTCAAAGTAGAAGCCGCCACCGTTCAAGACCCAGTAATCGGCCGGTCGCGGCCGGTCGCCTTCATACCACCCGATTCCCAGCGACCACTCAAAATCCCACACCGGTCCCATTTCCAACTTGCCGTCGTCGTCGGTATCGTCTTTGAGCAGATAGAAATTGGTGTCAACATTAGCCATAATCTGCTGAAAAACAAACCATCGCGCAAAACTGTACATGTTAATCCTGCGTTTGTAGCCATTTTCGGGGTCATCAAACGACGGTGAAGCAAGCCGTGCCTCAAAATCACTGACAAAGGAGCGGATATGTGCTGTTTCGTCTGCCGTAATAACGTCGGTGTCGGGATTTTTAAACGAGAAGCCGTATTGCCTCACGGCCGACTGAAACCAGACCGGTTCTTCCCTGTAATAATCGTCGCGTTCGATGACAAAGCCGCGTTCCGGCACATTGATTCGCGTTTTGCCTTGTTCAATATGTTCCGTCAGATTGTAGTTGCCGATGTAGTCGCCGTTGAGGAATACCTCGACATACCTGCACTTTGGCGTCCATGGGAAATTCATCATTTCGCTCAATTTCAGTGCAAAAGCAGTTCTCATCAGCGTTTTGTCGCCGTAGTTGGCAAGCAGCACCCAGTCTTTTTCTCCGCCCATGCCAAGCAAGTCGGTCTTATCGTCTAACTTTATTCTGAAAGGTTTTTTGGGATAATTAAACCACGTAGCATTACCTCTGCCGCGTATTTTCATTGTGTTATGATGTAGCGTATCGCCTTCATATTTGATTGTCATTAAGGCATTTACATATTCGTCTTTCGAGAAGATGCTTTTTCTGCCTTCTGTTTCAATAACAACAACCGGCAAACCGGTATCAACCAAATCTTCCGTGATAGGGGTTTCGTTGTCCGGAATGTCGATGTCGGGCTTATCGCCTTTGCACGATAACATCAACGCTGTCAACAAAAAAAAGTATCTCTTAAACAT
>JAITHS010000196.1 GCA_031279875.1 Tannerella sp. | reverse complement strand
GTTAATAGTCGAAGTTTTGAATGTCTCATTTTGTTTTGCAGTTATATTAATGAGTACAAAAGTAAATATAAAAAACAACAAAAAAACAGCTTTATCAATATTTGCAACTATTTTTAAATTTTGCCTATTGTTGTAAAATAGATAAAATGTTTATTAATAATATATTATTTAATAAAGGTTTTTAATGTGATTTGCATTGTTTATGATGATTTATCGTTTATTGTATGATATTGCCATAGCACCCCAAACTTTTTTTGAACATTAAAGATTAGGTTTTGGCAATTACGAAGAAAATGATTATCTTTGCGGTGATATTAAAACAAAACATGAAACAATATTTGGAATTATTAGAAAAAGTGATGCGTGACGGAACGTTCAAAAGCGACCGTACAGGCACCGGAACGGTAAGTATCTTCGGCTATCAGATGCGTTTCAACCTCGACGACGGCTTTCCGATGCTTACTACAAAAAAACTTCATCTCAAATCAATTATCCACGAACTGCTGTGGTTTCTCAAAGGCGATACCAACATTAATTATCTGAATAACAACGGAGTACGGATATGGAACGAGTGGGCTGACCCCAACGGCGATCTGGGACATATCTACGGCTATCAGTGGCGCTCGTGGCAAGATTATCAAGGCAATAGCATCGACCAGATAAGCGAAGCAGTACGCATGATACGTGAAACGCCCGATTCAAGGCGCATAATAGTCAGTTCGTGGAATGTAGGCGACCTCAAAAACATGAATCTGCCGCCTTGCCACGCTTTCTTTCAGTTTTATGTGGCTGACGGACGGCTCTGTTTGCAACTCTACCAGCGTAGCGCCGACATATTTCTCGGAGTGCCGTTCAACATCGCGTCGTATGCTCTGCTGCTGATGATGATGGCGCAGGTAACAGGCTTAAAAGCAGGCGATTTTGTGCATACTTTCGGAGATGCACATGTTTATCTCAACCACCGCGAACAAGTCAAACTGCAACTGTCGCGTGAGCCGCGCCCCCTGCCGCAGATGGTCATCAATCCTGCGGTAAAAGATATTTTTAGTTTTCAATACGATGATTTTCAATTGATTAACTACAATCCTCATCCGCATATAAAAGGGGAGGTAGCAATATGATATCAATAATTGTAGCCACAGGAATTAACAGCGAAATAGGCGCCGCTAACAGATTGTTGTGGCGTTTGCCGACAGATATGAAGCGGTTTAAAGACCTCACAACAGGACATACCGTCATCATGGGACGCAAAACGTTTGAATCGCTTCCTAACGGCGCGTTGCCGAACAGAACAAACGTTGTAATCACAAATAATGCTGATTATAAGGCATTTAACTGTGAAATATACGACAACCTCGACGACGCTCTCAAAGCCCATGCTCACGAAGACGAAGTTTTCATCATCGGCGGTGCAAGCATATATCGTCAGACACTCGAAAAAGCAGAAAAAATCTATCTTACAAAAGTTTGCGAAACGTTCGAAAAAGCAGATACTTTTTTCCCTGAAATATCTTATAATGAGTGGATTAAAACAGACGAAACAACTATCCCGAAAGATGTTAAAAACATACATCATTGCGTTTTTCAAACATTTATTAAGAAAAAATAACGCCGATTTGATACAACGTATATTAAAAATTCGTACCTTTGTGGCGTTTAATCAAATAAAAATTGAAGAAATGAAAAGATTTTTTTTAGTTTTTGCATTCGTTTTTATGATTGCAGGAATTGCTTCGGCACAGAAAAAAGAAGCTGTAATAACAGTTATTGACAGCGCAAATTATGATTTCGGCAACGTTCAGGAAGCCAACGGGCCTGTTACTCACGTATTTAAAGTCAAAAATACCGGAGAAACGGCGCTTGTTATCACTCAAGCCAACACTACGTGCGGATGTACAACTGCCGACCATACCAAAGAGCCAATCGCTCCGGGAAAGACCGGCGAAGTGAAAGTAACGTTCAAAGTAACAGGCTATCCTGGTCCGTTTAACAGGACAATTGCAGTATCAAGTAACGGCAAAACCGGCACTTTCATCCTAACAATTAAAGGAAACGTAATAGGCAAGCAATGAGTAAGATAAAGAACGTTCTAAAAACAGGAAACCAAATCTGTTTCCTCCTGTTTTGCTGTATTGTTACGGCTCAAAGCAGCAACTCGGTAACGCTTTCGGATACCGTCAATGAACCGAAACTTGTTTTCGACAAACTTGAACATGATTTCGGTGATGTCGGCGAACATGACGGTTATGCCCAGCATATTTTTTCGTTTACCAACACCGGCAACGCCCCGCTAATAATTACCAATGCCAGCGCTTCGTGCGGCTGCACACGCCCCGAATGGCCTCAACAACCAATAAAGCCGGGCGAAAGAGGCGGTATTATTATAATGTATAATCCGGCAGGACGCCCCGGTTCGTTCCACAAAACGGCAACAGTTTATACTAACGAAGAAGGCGGTTTCAAGCGACATCGTCTTGATATTAAAGGAGTTGTGGTAGAAAAGCCACGCGATCCTATGGCAACATATCTTGATACCGTCGGTGGTATCGGCATTGAACGTAAAAACTTGATTTTCAGAGAGTTTAAAAATACTCAAATAAACAAGGAAATCAAGTATATCAAGAATTTCACCGACAAAACTCTGCATTTGAAATACGAAGTCGATACAACTTTCATGTCGGTTCAATCACCCGATTCGTTGCGTGCAGACTGGCATTCCGAAGTTACCGTTTTGATCGACGGCACAAAAACAGGAAATAAGCGCGGCAGATACCACGAACAGGTAAAATGGACTGTCAGCGACAGCGCAGGCAACGTTCTCGGCGCAGACTTCATTACCGCTACCGTCAACTATCTTGACAATTTCGACGAATTGTCGCCCCTCCAAACAGCCAACGCCCCGACTCTTGATATCGAAAACACACAGTTGAAATTCGGTATCGTCAAGAAAGGCTTTCTCGGACTGTTCGGCGTCAAAACAGTTAAACAGTTTATTATCAGCAATAAAGGCAAGTCCGAATTAGTGTTGCACAGCGTAACAAGCGACGTGCCGTATGTCAGGCTGCCCGATTTGAAAGGTAAGACACTGAAACCGGGCGAAACGCTATCCGTTAGCGTTACAATAAAAGCAAAAGAACTGCCTGCCGACATCGACATCGACTTGTTTGTGGTATCTAACGACCCCAAAGGACCGGTACGTCGCGTCAGAGTAGTAGCCCAAAAAGAAAACTGACACATGGAACATCCCGAAAACGACGCTGCATATAAAGGGCTGAAAGTCAATGCCGGAGTAACAGCGCCAACGGTTAATCCTTATTTCAAAAGTGTTCCGAAACGTCATGTTTATACCGTAGCAGAGTTCGTGGAAGGGATTCTGAAAGGCAACATAACCGTTTTAAGTCAGGCAGTTACAATGATTGAAAGCGCCAAAGCCGAACATCAGGCTGTTGCGCAGGAAATAATTGAGAAATGTCTCCCTTTTTCGGGAAAATCATTTCGTATAGGCTTTACGGGAGTGCCGGGCGCAGGCAAAAGCACTTCGATAGATACTTTCGGAATGCACATCTTACGGCAAGGTAAACACCTTGCCGTTCTTGCTATTGACCCCAGCAGCGAACGTACACGCGGCAGTATTTTGGGCGATAAAACCCGCATGGAAAGCCTCTCTCGCGAAAAAAACGCCTTTATACGCCCTTCGCCGACAGCAGGCTCGCTCGGCGGCGTGGCACGCAAGACACGTGAAACGATAATACTCTGTGAAGCAGCCGGTTTCGATACCGTTTTTGTAGAAACAGTCGGCGTAGGACAAAGTGAAACAGCCGTCCATTCAATGGTTGATTTCTTCCTTTTGATACAGTTGGCCGGCACAGGCGACGAGTTGCAAGGCATCAAACGCGGCATCATGGAAATGGCTGACGGTATCGTTATCAACAAAGCCGACGGCGATAACATAGAACGAGCAAAGTTAGCCGCTGCAAATTTCCGCAACGCGCTACATCTCTTCCCGCCGCCGGAATCGGGCTGGATACCCAAAGTGCTGACTTATTCGGGATATTTTGCTCTCGGCATTGATGAAGTATGGGCGATGCTCAACGAATATTTGGCTTATACAAAGCAATCGGGCTACTTCGACATCAAACGCAACGAGCAGGAAAAATACCGTATGTATGATAATATCAATGAGTTACTGCGCAACGCTTTCTATCACCACCCTTCGGTTAGCGACTGCCTGCAAGAAACCGAACGCAAAGTGCTGAACCGTACATTGAC
>JAITHS010000164.1 GCA_031279875.1 Tannerella sp. | reverse complement strand
CCCAAACCCTTGCAGTGGTTTTAAACCCTGCAAGCGGTTACCGTGCACTCTTGCCCAAACCACTGCAAGGGTTTCTCAACCGCTTGCAGGGTACAATCAAAACTCCCTGCGAAACGAGACCGACGGCAGGAAAGGGATTAGTACAAACGCTTTATACTTTCCTTTACGGCGATAAACACTGTATGGGTTGTCGTGGGCTGTAACGTTGAGGATTGAGAATTGCCACGCACGGGAGCCATGTCGTAACTGCTTTTCCATCATGAAATTCAGGTCGGCACGGAAAAAATCTTTCAGTCGCGTGTTGGGATAGTAGGGAATATTGTTGACGTCCGACGGATACCATGTATAATTGTACTCCGCTTCGGGTTGAGGGGCAGAAGGATACGACACATCGGCGATATAATACGGTAAACCGTTGCGATACTGCATGTTAGCCGAGAGAATGTTGCGGTAAGCGCCGCGACGATAAACTACCTGACTTGCAAAAAGTGAAACATCGTGGCGCGCATCATACTTGAAAGGCACGGTAACGGAACCAAATCGACGTGTTGTTTTTGAGAGAGTATAAGAAAGCATTGCGTTGAAATCGTGATACCGGTATTGCGCCATCAACTCAACGCCGTTAGAGCGTCCGCTTCCGGTCTGATAATCAGTGTGATAATCAAGATAGTATTCCAGATCGCGAATCATTATCAGATTGTGCGAGTGTTTGTAATATGCTTCAAGAGAGAGGGTTAAGTTCGGGATAGAGTAGTTTTTCCATCCGGCTGAAATCTGGTCGGATACAGGCGGGCGACGCTCATTAAACGGCAGCCAATAATCGTTGCGGACGGAATAATTCATCTCGTTAACCGAATGAACAGGCTGCGTCATACGGTCGTAAGCCAGCATGAGGCTGTTAGTTTCGTTGGCGCGATACGACAATTTCAGGCGGGGTTCGATGGCAAAAAAAATCCCGTCGGTGCGATACAGCGAGGCGCGAAGGCCGGGCGTGAAAGTCCATAGCCCGTACTTCAACTCGTCGTAAGCAAATACCGCAGCAGTAAACAGACGTCGACGTCCGTTGATGAATCTGCTCTGTTCACCGTTATGGTCGGATATCAGATAATCAGGCTGATAGCGTTGCAAAGAAGCATCGAAGCCAAAGAAAAAAGTGTTGTTGTTCGACAGATGATTTTCAACCGACGTGCGCCACCCGTATTCCTGCATACGCGCTGTACGACGCTGACCGAGTGAATAGTCCGGCGTTTTAACATTGTAATAATCAAAGTTCTGTAACTGCGAATAATACAAACTGCTTGACAGAAAAGCGTTGCGCGACAGTTCGGATGTAAGCCTTGCCGCCGCCGTAGTTGTAGCCCATCCTAAGCCTACACGCTCTTTATAGCGCATTTGGTTGGTCGAACGGTTAAACTCGTTGTTGTAGCCGCCGAGATCGTCGTTGCCGTTATAAACGCTTAACGACAGGCGCGTGTTGTCCTTTATTTTCCACGTCAGTTTGCCGTTCACGTCCCAAAACGTTATCAAAAAGCCGCTTTCACTGCCGTCGGACATCAGTTTCATTGCGCCGCGCATCAGCAGGTCGAGAAACGAGCGGCGGGCGGTGAAGAGGTACGACAGACGGTCTTTCAACACCGGCCCTTCGGCGGCTACCGTTCCCGACAGCAAACCAAGGCTAATACTTTGGTGATGCGACTTCATGTTGCCGTCTTTTATGGCTATCGACGCCACGCCCGACAGCCTGTTGCCGTAAATCGACGGTATGCCGCCTTTGTAAACATCGGCGTTGAGCAAGGCGTCGGAGTTGAAAACAGACACTAATCCGAATGCGTGATTTTGATTGTAAACCGGCACATCATCAAGCAGATAGAGCGTTTGGTCGTTTGTTCCGCCGCGGATATTGAGGCTCGACGAACTTTCCATTCCCGACGATATGCCCGGCAAAAACTGCACCGTCTTGATAATGTCCCTCTCGCCCATAAACATCGGAGTAACAGACAGTTGCGACAGGTTTATCCGCATCGCTCCAAGCCCTTTCGTCTCAATATCCTGTCGCGCCGTTACCACAACTTCCTCTAATTCAACGCCTTCCTTTAAAGCAAAATTCAGAGTTGTATCTTTATTTAGCGATATATTTATGCTTTGTTCGGAATATCCTGTGTATGAAACTTTTATAGTATGAGCGCCTGCTGATGCCGTTATTATGTAATAGCCGTAATTGTTTGTTACAGAGCCGTTTCCGTCGATGCGAATATTTGCACCCAAAAGGCTTTCACCTGTCTCTGCGTCACTGACATAGCCGCTGATACGCACCTGCGCCTGCGCCATCAAATTCGTTTGAATAAATATAATACTGATTATCAACAGTTTATTCATAATTCATAATTCATAATTAATGAGGAATATTTACTTTGCGTCTAATCTCATTGACTCCTGCAAAAATGCCTAATCCGCCGTTGAGATTACTGAAAACCCTAACCGGCTGATAGATAATAGATGAGAGGATGTCGTCATAAACTATGTCTTGGGATTGGTGATACAGCGAGCGTATATAGCGGTCGTAGTCGTCGCTCGCCGTTATGATGCTGATAATCCCGCGTGTATCCTGACCGTAATAAGTCCCAAAACGGGGGTCGAAAACCAACTTGTCAAGAATCGGAAAATTATCCGCTTTCACGCGCATAAAACCGTCATAGTAAGCGTTGCCGATTTCTTCGTCCTCAGGTCCGATACCGTTTTGGCGGTTTATCCTGTCTATCAGACTGTTATTAGCATACAGGGCATCGCAATGCCACAAACTGTCGCCGTTTAAAATTGAGTAGGCCGAGATATACAATGCTTTGACTTGATTTAAGTTATTAGTCTTGAAATCAGTCAGATACACCTTGTTGACGAATGATGTTTCATCGCTTACCAAACTTGCGTTACAATCGGCAGTATCGGGGATGCTGGTCTCCGCCCAAACGGGTTGAAAGCCTTCCAACGAAGCCTCAATGCGGTAAGTCGCAAGCGCACGTGGCGTCGTGTCGAGTATCAAAACCGTATCCTGACAGCGCCCCTCAAACAGCGTTTCACCGTCTTCCGACAGCTTGACATTCAAACCGTTAACACCATGAAATCCGCTCGCCTCAACAGTAAAGAAATACACCTTTATCGGGTTTTTCGGGTTGAGGATGCAGTTCAGAGCGATCTTGGCGGCGTCGGTTTTCGGTTTGACGTCATAATCAACAGTACAGGACAGTACCAAAACGCACAGACATATTAATAACTGCTTCATTTAGAACGGAATAAATGCCTGCACCTGCCAACCGCGAATTTTGCCTTTGGTAATATCCGAATCAACTTTCAGGGCGTTTGTCAAGCCGTATTTATACATCAAAGCCACACCAATAAATTTCAGATCGTAACTAATCTTGGCAACTAACGGAAAATCGATGTCATAAGAATTGTCATAATACAAGGTAGGCTCAATGCCCGCACCCGCCGATAACCCCTTGTAAATCTGATAATTATACGTGGCGCCCAACGAACCGTAACAGAGTAGTGATAAGCCGCTTGAAAAGGCGTTTTCGTTACCTGTCCACAATCTGTATTTATGCAATCCTAATCCTAAATCAAAGTCTATAAAATATGGCTTTGACTCATAATTGAGCCTAAATTTATAACCGATAGCAGCATTTAAGTGATAGTCTAATTTAGAGAAACTTACGTCCGCCGGATGCTTCATCGCCACAAAGTCCGACTTACCGTAATGTACCGTCAACCCGTGTTTAATACTCTGTGCCATAGATATTTGCGACACAACTAAAAAAATCATTAAAAATCTTGTTTTCATATACAAAACCTATTTGAATTCGACTGCAAAACCTATTTGAATTCGACTGCAAAATTAGATAAAAATCGGGAAATTTCCAAGCGCGTAAATAAAAATCAAGCCCGCAGCCCTGACCGCCTACCGTACTCGAAGTACAAATTTTCAATTTTTTTTGTTACTTTTGAGG
>JAITHS010000116.1 GCA_031279875.1 Tannerella sp. | reverse complement strand
AATCTTGATAACCGTCATCAACAACAGGCCCATTATCGCTCGAAAAAATCACAAGTGTGTTATCCGCAAGTCCGAGTTCGTCAAGATAATCAAGCAATTCACCTACACCCCAGTCGGCTTCGAGAATAGCGTCGCCTCGCGCTCCCATTCCCGATTTCCCGACAAATTGTGCATTAGGCACACGTGGTACATGCGGCTGATGTAAACCAAAATACAGGAAAAAAGGTTTGCTTCGGTTCTCCGAAATAAATTGCTTCGCTTTTGTCACAAACACCTCTGCCATAGTCTCATCCGTCCACAAAGCCGATTTGCCGCCTTTCATAAAGCCAATACGCGGAACGCCGTTGACGATAGACATATCATGTCCATGACTCGGATGCATTTTCAACAGCTCCGGATTGAGTTTTCCGGTCGGTTCACCTTCAAAATTTTCTTTGTAACTGACATAAATCGGATCGGCAGGGTCAAGATTGTCAACTCTACCGTTTTCGACAAAAACACAAGGCACCCGATCATTGGTAGCCGCCTGAATATAAGAGTAATCGTAACCAATATCGGTGGGATTCGGACTGACGGTGGTATTCCAGTCCACCTGACCGCGTCCCAAACCAAGATGCCATTTGCCTATTGTACCGGTTGTATAACCGGCTTCCCGCATCAGTTTGGGCAATGTTTGAACTTCCGTGCCGATTATCAACGGTGCATCTCCGGGTAAAATCTTAGCGTCTTTGTTACGCCATGGATACATGCCTGTCAAAAGTGCATAACGGCTTGGTGTAGAGGTAGCCGAAGTGCTATATCCCTGCGTGAAACAAATACCGTCGGCAGCAATTCGATCTATATTAGGCGTCTTGATTGTGGCGCTTCCGTAGCAACTCACATCTCCATAGCCCAAGTCATCGGCAATGATAACCAGCACATTAGGCAGTTCTTTGGTTTCTTTTTTATCGTTACAAGAAACGCATGTCAATAATCCCATACCTGCCGACAGCACAGGAAAAGTTGTTGAAATCATTTTTTTATTCATAATTAAAAATCTGTTCATTAGTTATAATAAAAGTTTGTAAAGTTCAAAAATAGTCATTAGAATAAATTTTCCGCAAAAGTAGAAAAAAAAATCGTATCTTTGCAACATGTTTGAAAAATTTTTGAACCTGAAAGGTCGATTGATGAGCCTTGAGAAGCCTTTGGTGATGGGCATTCTTAACGTAACGCCCGACTCGTTTTACGCTGCAAGCAGGCAGCAAAGCGAGGAGGCAATACGACGGCGCATAGAGCAAATAATATATGAAGGCGGAACGTTCATCGACGTTGGCGGTTACTCAACGCGACCCGATGCGGCGGAAGTGAGCGAAGACGAGGAGTGGCAGCGTCTTAAACCCGCCCTGAATATCTTACAACGTGATTTTCCCGACGTCCCCGTTTCTGTTGATACCTTCCGCCCGACCATCGCCCGCCGCGCCATAGAAGACTGCGGCGTAGCTCTGATAAACGACATCTCCGGCGGCGAAGTTTTTTTTTCCGTCTCCGACAACGACGACGACGACGCTTTTTTGCCGCTAACGGGAGTGCCATACATTCTGATGCACATCAAAGGCACTCCCCGCACGATGCATCAAAACACTTCATACGAAGGCGATATGCTTGAAGAAATAATGCTTTTCTTTGCCGAAAAATTGCGCCGACTACATCTTCTCGGCGTCAATGACGTTATCATTGACCCCGGTTTCGGTTTCAGTAAAACGGTCGAGCAAAACTACAAACTGATGTCGCATATCGGAGATTTCAAAAAAATGCTCAACGCCCCCGTATTAGTCGGCATATCCCGTAAAAGCATGATTTACAAAGTATTGGGAACAACTTCCGACGAAAGTCTCAACGGCACAACGGTATTAAACACTTACGCTTTGATGCAAGGTGCTGATATACTGCGCGTTCACGATGTTAAGGCGGCTGTCGAAGCGGTAAAGATAATTTACAAATTAAAACACTGATAATATGTTAGATACATTTGGATTAAAAGATATTATAGACATATTTCTGGTAGCGTTTTTTATGTATCAGACATATAAACTGATGCGCAGTTCGGGAAATCTGGCGATATTCAGCGGCGTAGTGTCGGTAATTGTAGTGTGGGTGCTGGTGTCGCAGGTCTTTGAGATGAAACTTATCGGTGCTATCCTCGACAAGTTTATCAGCGTCGGTTTCATCGTTTTGGTCATACTTTTTCAGGACGAGATACGCCGTTTCCTTGCGGCAGTAGGTTCGAGCAAAGGATGGCGGTTTATGTACCGTCTTTTTGAGCGTCGCAAGGTAAACAAAGACGGTCAAAAATACATCACACCGCTTGTAATGGCGTGTATCAACATGTCGAAAACAAAGACGGGCGCGTTGATAGTCATACAGCGCGAAATAAATCTTGCGCAGTATATTCAAACCGGCGAGCAGTTTCGCGCCGATATTAATGCCCGCCTGATAGAGAATATTTTTTACAAAAACAGCCCGCTACATGACGGCGCTCTGATCATTGCCGACGAGGAAATTCGCGCCGCCGAATGTATTCTACCCGTTGCGCATGACGCGATAATCCCAAAAGAGATGGGTTTGAGGCACCGGTCGGGTCTCGGAATGTCGATCGAAACCGACGCTATCGTTATCATTGTTTCCGAACAGCGCGGCTCAATTACAGTTGCTCACAATGGAGAATTGAAAATCGACGTCTCTGCCGAAGATTTACAACAGATTTTATCAATATGAAAGACTTTGCAGCAATAGATTTTGAGACGGCAAATAATTATCCGTCAAGCGTTTGCAGTGTCGGCGTTGTAATCGTTCGCAACGGTTTCATCGAGGATAAAATATATCATCTGATACGCCCCGAACCGGAGTGGTATGCTTATCGAAACACGCTCATACATGGTTTGAAAGAGGAAGATACCGCTTCGGCAAATGTTTTTCCGGATGTGTGGAACAAAATCGCGCCGATGATAGATGGCTTGCCCTTGGTAGCGCACAACAGTTCTTTCGACGAAGGATGCCTCAAAGCCGTACATCGTACTTATCAAATGGATTATCCTGATTATCAGTTTTTTTGTACATGCCGTACAGCGCGAAAGGTGTTCGGCAAAACGCTTCCGAACCACCAACTTCACACCGTTGCTGCCCATTGTGGCTTCGACCTTACACACCATCACCACGCCCTCGCCGACGCCGAAGCTTGCGCCGTGATAGCGTTGCAGATAATGTAATGGCTCACAGCAGTTTACCTCCCAGCAGCACAGCAGCTACCGAGAAATAGATAATCAATCCTGTTACGTCAACGAGCGTTGCCACAAAAGGCGCAGAGGCAGTGGCGGGGTCAAGACCGATACGTTTAAGCAAAAACGGAATCATCGAGCCGGACAAGGTTCCCCAAAGCACAATAAAAATCAGCGATACGGCGACGCTTGCCGCTATCCAGAGCCAAAACTCGCCGTAATCGTACATCCCTGTTTGTTGCCAGATAAGTATTCTGATGAAACCTATGCAGCCGAGTATTGCGCCGAGCAGCAGACCGGAAAATATTTCCTTGCGCATTACGTAACACCAGTTTTTCAACGTCAATTCGCCCAGCGCAAGCGAGCGGATGATGAGACTTGCCGCCTGCGAGCCGGAATTTCCTCCGCTCGAAATTATTAACGGCACAAAGAGCGCAAGCA
>JAITHS010000151.1 GCA_031279875.1 Tannerella sp. | reverse complement strand
CCTCGAAAAATTGTTTTTTCTTCGTTTTGCTCCTTCGTCAAAATGCTCATTTACGTCAGTAAACTCCGCTTTTTCCTCAGTCGCAGGCCTCGAAAAAATCAATTTTTAGAGGTTCCCTTCATATATTTTAAATTTTTTAAATTGTAAACGCTGTGTCTTTTCTATAGGACACAGCGTTTTTTTTGAAAATAATTTGTACCTTTGCGGCATGTTTAAAAAGAAAAGACATATTCTTTTACTGATGATGATTTTCTTGTTGACTAATGTAGCGTCGGCAGCACTGTCGGCGTCGTCAAAAACATGTCCGCAAGACGACAGGCAGGAGATACCTGTACGTAAATCATACGACGAGTTGATGTCGAAGCCGCATTCCGCCATGCTGCCTGTCAACGACCATAACCCGTTCAATGTCCTGTTTCGTTTTTCAAAAACAAGCCGTTCACCGGTCAGAGTGCCTACACGTCTGGTGCAGTTCAGTTTCTCGTTAGGAGTGTATTACAAATCTCTTTCTGATTTAAACAATTCGCTGTCGGATATTTATATACATAATTATTCCATTCGGTATCCTTATTCATATCCTCCCTGCAATTATTTTGTTGTCGCTTTTAGGAAAATTGTTATTTAGTGCTGTTGTTCCGTTGTATTCCACGATATGGAAATTAATCGACCGAAAGATATTAACTAATTAACAATTAAAACAATGCAATATAATATTTTTGATAATCCCGTTTTCGAAGCAGTACGGGTAAGAAATAAACTGCTCCCGTTCCTTACCTCAACACAATACAGAGTTAAGGCTACCGGCGTCAAGGTTAAAAAAGTGTCTGTTTATTTTGACAAAAACTCACTTTCCGGACTGATCAAAGTCCTTGACAACAAGTCATTTAACGACGCTGCTGCGATAAAAATATCTGCCGCCAACAGCAATTGTTACTTCGATGCGGTAAGCACTGCCGACCACAGTTTTGTCGCAGTACAACTGTATGAATACTCGCCTTTTACATATCATCCGGTAAAAGATCTCTACATTTTTGAAGGTGCTGTTGCCGAAAGTTTTCTTGCTTTCCTCGAACGGTGCCGTTGATGGGTTGTTAACCACCTCGCAGGGTTTAAAACCCCTGCGAGGGGTTACTGCATACGTTTTAAAGCAACAAAATTTCCGAAGTTATTTTCATCCTGTTGGTTTTCATTCTTATTATCAGCGGAAAGGATTTTTGATATTCGTTATGCGAGCCTATGCGGTTAGGGACACCGGGCGCTTCACCAATAAAAATCTGATATACTCCGTCGGGCGTTATCTTGAAGATGCTACCGTCGGGAAAGGATATCTGTAACTGCTTTCGTATGGATGCCTGTTTCACTCCTGAAATACGCTTATAAACAGGTGCGTCGTTGAGGGTGGTGTCGATTAGGGTAGCGTCTTTGATAACGGGTTGTGTGTTGAATATCAGGACATAATCATATTGATGAACAGTATCCGAAACGGCGCTGAACTCGTCGGTCAGTCGATTGTTTTTCAACATAACGGTTCGCGTCATTTCAACGCCCGGATAAGCGTCGGAAACGGTGGCAGATACTATGCCGCCGTTTTTTTGCGGTTTAAAATTGAGCAGACGTCCGGTTGTCGGGTTTTGGTCTTTGGCGTCAACCGTTACTGTGCTGTGTGAAAGTGTCTTTCTAAACCACTGGGTATAATCAGGCACTCCGTATGCGGAAGTGCCGAGGTCGGTAACAAGTTCCTTACGACCGTTATGAAGTGTGATAGACAGTTTGTCGGGATGCCCGTGTCCGCCGCCATGCGGTCCGTATTTGAGAGTAACCGTTTGTTTACCGTTACGCAGGAATGCTACTCCGAGTTCGGGGAAGAGAGTTGATGGCGGTGAATTGAGTGTTTCCGCCGGTTTGATGTCGGTGATGTTAAGCAGCGCTTCTGGGGAGAGGCGTTCCGTTTGCCGGTAGCATAAGCTTAAAACGTCTTTAAACGGTGTGTTTTCCTTGAAACGTGCGCAGGCAAATTCATAGAGTTGCGTCTGTTCGGCGAGCGATTCGCCGTACCAGCCGTCATTGTGGGCTGGTAATGATAGATCGTCATATACAGCCAGAGCAGGCGCTGCAAGCATGTTGTATAACTTGTCGTCGTAGAGGTCGATACCTCTGCAACGCATCGCATCGGCGGAAAATATCATTGCCTGTAACGGATAAAAATGATATACCGGTGAGCCTTCGCTCCACCATCCGTCGTGATAAACATTACGCTTCATCATTGTATAATAGCCGCAAGCAGGGTCGTTGAGGGCGGTGTTGATGATGCTGTCGTCGCGTAGTGCAACGCCGAGAGCAAGCAGTCCGCTGTTGTGCCACACTTGCCAATTGCCACCGACGCGACTATTGAGGAGTAAGTCGGCGCAAGGTTTGAGGTATCCTCGGCGCAATTTTTCTTTCTGATCGTCGGTCATTATCGTTTCTGCTACGGTAAATGCTCTGCATGCTTCGGCTGCCCAGACGCCTTCTTCAAGGCTTTGAGCAAACATTCTGCCGCCTTGTTTAGCATTAGCGACACGTCCGGTGTTATGTATCATGTAAGTGTGATATTTGGCTGCATAGTCGAGCGCCATGTCGCGGATATAGCCGGCATAAAGAGTGTCTTCGGTAACGATATAGAGATACATTGAGGCGGTTAGATATTTAAGATTTTCGCGGTGCAGCAGGTTTATCCATGCCCATTGGTATCGCGGTTCGTTGTCATACGACTTGCGGCAAAGGTTGCAATAATGCGAATCAGGGCTGTTCCAATCCCATTTAAACATTACGTTATGGACGGGGCAGAAATACTGATGCAGATGTCCGCCTTCGAGTAGCGGCACTCTCAACGGGTGTCGGCGACGTTTGGCGACGATGTTTTGTAACGAATCGACAATGCGTTGCCCCCATTCTGTTTGTGCTGCGGCTTTGATACTAATCCGGTCATTAGCGGTAACGATATCCCATCCCTCGTCGCAGTAAACAAACGGCGAGCAGAGCAATAGTAGTATAATTTTTTTCATACGGTTATGATTTTAAAAAGATTCATGAAATATTCAACAATTTATTTTCAATTAATAGCTGTAATTTGAAATCTGTTACCGCGAATATTTTGGCGGGTGGAAGTAAAATTGACAACCATACCGATTGACACTTCGGTCGGTTCGGCGAGCGTAAACGAAATGGTACGAAAATCGTTAGTGCCTACCCCTACGAGCGATACGTATGCCAGCGACCGGTTAATATCGGCGACGTCGGGCAGAGTACTACCTGCGGCTACGGCCAGATATCGGGCGTCGGTACCGGTGTTGCCTACTCCTGGATTGTCGGTACCGAAATAGAAACTCAGTTCGTAGTATCCGGCAGGAAGAGTTACTGTCCGGTAGATCTTGCCGTTAGGGATGGCAGGGTCGGTAGTCCACTGTTCGAAGCCGAAACTTGCGCCGTTGTTGAGGTTGTCGAAACCGCCGTACCCGCCTTTGTTTTTTACGGCATCGGTAGTAGTCCAGTCGGAAAGGATGCCGTATCTCGTGCCGTCCCATGACGAGTAGAGGAAAGGACGCTGATAGTTTTTGAGGTAGGTAGCGGTTACATCTTTTTTGATTTTCATCGTCGTTATTGCGCTACGGAAAGTGTCGATAGCCGTTGCTGAAGGCAGGAAAAGGGTTTGATAGCTGCAGATGACGTTATTATCGATGTTGTTTAAGATTGTTTTAGATTCTTCAACCCCAAGTCTTAACGTTTCCAATTTATCGTTTGCGTCGAGCGATAGTTCGACGGCAAAAGCGCCGTTAGACACGTCTGCCTCTCCCCATTCTACGTCTAATCGGCCGGATATGTCGAGAACGGCGCTTGCTACCGGTCGTGTCAGAAGATTGGAAATATACCGCGAGCCGTAAACCGGTCCGGTAACTTCCGACCAGACCGACGAATGACCGTAATCGTCAAACGTCCGCAGATAGAAAGAATAATATTTTTCTTCCAGATTGTTGATATAAACACCGACTGAGTCTTGTTTGCCGGTCATGTCAACGATCAACGAATCGTCATAATTATTCCAGTATATGACCGTTTTTGTTATGTTTTGGTCTGTTCCCTTGTGCCACGTTAGCAATACGCGGTTTTCACCCGAATAAACTATTGGTGAAACAGGCCGTCCGGTATAAACTATTCCGCTCGGAACGACATATTTCTCAAAAATGCTATCCTGCTCTTTGCAGGCATTTGTTAACAGTACAAGCGCGGATGATAAACAATAAAATATCTTTTTCATATCAATTCTCCTTTATAATTTGTCCCCATAGAAGGACTTCGTTTAGAACATAAAACTTACCTCCACCGCCTCTGTTGATCAATACTTTGAAGCGGAAATATCGCACGGCCGGAATACCTGTCGGGAAATTGTAATCTTCGCCGGCGCGTTCGTAATCCATATCTTCGGCCGTATATTGCGGGTCGGGCAAACCGGAAGGTTTCTCGCATTGAAACGAGCCGAGCAATGTCCATTTATCCCAGTCGGCGACCGGTTCGTTTGAACCCCAAATTTCAAAATCCTTTACCCAGTCGGCAACGTAAGGATACTGAACTGCCTGAAACAGTTTCATGCGGCTGAAGATTACACTATTACCAATATCGATAGTAAACCACTGCGGATAGGTATCATCTTCCGACTTATACCAGTCTTCGGCGGCGCCGTATTTGCCGTTAAAGATGTTCATTACCGGATATTTTGGCTGTCCGAGACTTTTGTCACCCACAAGATTGAGCAGTTTAAATTTCCCATAAGGGATAAGTTCCTCGTATAGGGGTGTCAGGCGTAATACCATTGTGTCGGATTTGTTGTTCCACCTGTCGCGCAGATAGATCGAATAATTGCCCTCCGTCGGGTTCATCCCTCGGATACTTATATTGCCGACCGGCGCCGCAGAGTAGTAGTCGGCAACGTTAAACCACTCGCCGCCGACGGTATCGCCCTGAATGAAAATCGCCAGACTTGCCTGCGTTTCGTTTTGGAAACGGATGTCCAAGCCGCCGAAAGTAGCTTCCATCGTCAGGGTTTTGAAGACGCTGAAAACGGGCGGTTCAAGCGGAGTAACGCTGACCGGCAAAGGCTCCGACATCTTCTCGTTACGGCTTACGGAATAAATGTTTACCGTATGCTGTCGGGTGTCGCCGAAGCCTTCAAGTTTGAGAGTATCGCTGTATATCGACGATTTGGCTTCGCGAACAATACCGCCTTCGATTTCATAAACAGCCTTGACGTATGACAGCGACTTATCTTTCGGCAGTTTATACGTTATGATAGCGCCGCCGGGTGTCGGCAACACCTTTACGTCGGTAACCTGTTGCGGCGTTCCTGCGCTGTCGTCAAGATAGTAAACGCGCTCCTCTTCCTTGCAGCCGGATATAACAGACATATACAATAGCGCGGCTGCTACAAATATTTTAAATAAATACGATTTCATATATTTTGATTTATAAATTATTAATAACCGGTATTTTGAACGAGATTGGGATTGACGTCAATATTGGCTTCTCTTATAGGCCAGAAATAGTCTTTAATGCCGAAAGTCTGGTCAAACAGCATCGTTTTGCGGAAATATGCAGCAGCTTCGCTTTGCTGCCTGTCCCAGCCATGAACGGGATTGTTAAGCACGGAGATAGCCTCTTTCCAGCGACGGAGATCCCAGAAACGATGTCCTTCCATCGATAGTTCGTTGAGGCGTTCCTGATGTATAATAGCACGCAAGCCTTCTTTGTTAGTGTATTTTGCGGGATTGATGGAATACTTTGTCCAAGATTCTTCTACTGTTGCGAGACCGGCGCGTTCACGGACCAGATTGACGTAATAGAGCGCTTCGGCATTAGGCCCGTTAAGTTCGTTGAGCGCTTCGGCATACATCAGATACAGGTCGGCTAAACGAATCAGAGGCCATGGATAATTAGTTACGGAATAGGTAGTTCCCGAACCGATGACGTTCTCAAAATGAATAAGTTTTTTGATATAATAACCGGTTACCGTACTGCGGTCGGAGCCTGCGGCATAGCGCTGACCCCGCTTTGTCATAAGATAGTAAAGCGAATTAGGCGCCCCGTCATCGTAGAGTCCCTGCCCGTACCAAACGCCGCCGTCGAAACCGAGAGTAGAATAAAAGCGCGGCTCGCGGTTGAAGTGCATGGCAACGGTAGTGTAGCCCTCGCGGATATACAACGCCTCGTCAGGCTTGCCGGTACGCAATTCGTAACGACCGGAATAGTTCCATGTCTTGTCTTCCGTAATAGGAACGCCCTTGTCGGAATAAAACTGCTCGGCAATCTTAATAGTAGGCGAGTAATCTCCGCGCGGGATATAGTTTTCGGAATACTGCGAAAGGTTAGGGATAGCAGTGCCTTGTATGGCACAGTAACTTTGCGTATTAGCCCATATTATTTCGTCGTTCCACCGCTCGCAGACAACGTTTCGGAGGCTCAACTGCGTCCTTATGGTGTCGGTAAGAGTGTATTGACCGTATGTTAGCAGGTTGTAATAGAGTTTAATCTTGGCAGAATCGCAAAAATGAATAGCCTCTTTGCAGGCATCGGCGGCTAACTGCCATTTGGCATCCGAGACGGTCATATTAAAGAGTGGTGTACCGTCGTGGTTTTGAAGTTTTGCATGGTCGGTATTACCGTTATAGAGCGGGCTGGCGGCTGTAAGCAATATTTTAGCCTTTATTGCGTAAGCAACTAACCGAGTAATGCGACCGGCGTCGTTCTGAGGGTTAGTAGTGGTGAAAGGCAGGTCGGAAATAGCTTCGTCGATAAGGCTGACGATATAATTAAAACATTCATCGACAGGCGTCCGTTCTACCTTGACCTCATCAACACCTACGTCTAACGGCAAATTTTCGCGTATTAACGGTATCGCTCCGTACATTCGTATCAATACGAAATGATACCATGCTTTGAGAACCATAGCTTCGGCTGCCCATTGACGCTGCTCTTCGGAGTGCATCTCCGCAACGTCGAAGATGTTTTCTATGAAGATGTTACAGTCGCGCAAGGCTCTGTACATATTTGTCCAGTATGCGTCGCCGTGAGGTGATGTGATGTTTTGATAGCCGCGTGCTATCTGGAAATATGCGCTGCCTTGATTGTTGAGACGCCATATCTCGTCACCGCCTTCCATAGCAGGGTCGCTTGACGGGTTGCCGTCTTTGGGCATGTATGAATAACAGGTAAAGAGATATTTCTCAGCCTGCGAGCGCATGGCAAACGCATGTTCGATAGTCGCTATGTTGTCGGGTATAACGTCTAAATAGTCGCCGCAACCTGTACAAAGTACAAACGAAAGGAAAAGGAGAGATGTTATATTTTTCTTCATAATTATTATATTTTTAGAAACTAACGTTAAGACCAATATTAAGCGTTTTCTGAATAGGATAGCCGAGACCTTCGCCTCCCATCTCTACGTCCCACATCTTAAATCGGCTGAAAAGTAGCAGATTAGTGCCGCTAAAATATATTCTGCATGTTGAGGCTTTGATGTTTGCGAGCAAATTATCCGGTAGCGTATAGCCTATCTCCAACTGTTTGAGACGCAAGAATGAGCCGTCGCGCATAAACCATGTACTTGTCTGGTTGTTGTTTGATATCAGATAGTTACTCAATCTCGGCCATATTGCATAAACATTGCGGTTGTCTTCACTCCAATGGCTGTCGGCGTATTGTTTGAGTATCTGCGTTTCGTTGACAAAAGGCGCTGTGGCAGCGTAACTTATCCAGAACGATTCGTTGGCAAGCCCTTGAAAGAATGTAGAAAAATCAATGTTTTTATATCCCAGTGAGAAGCCGAAGCCATAAACGATTTCAGGTTTTGTAGGGTAGCCGATAGGCACCATGTCGGCGCCGGTAATAACGCCGTCACGGTTGACGTCGGTATATTTGATGTCTCCGGCTTTATAATCGCCGAACTGTCGCGGCGAGTTGGCAACTTCTGCGTCGTCGATAAATAGTTTTTCTGCGATATAGCCGCGCGTCTGGTCTATCGAATAACCTATCCGCGTACGCCACGGCTCTTTGTATATAGGTTCTTCATAGACCTCGTAACGGTTTGTGGCATAAGTGAAATTACCTCTGATGCTTAACCATGTATGACTGCCCCACGCCTGATTGTAGTCGAGCGAAATATCCGTACCGCGACTTGACGCTTCGCCCGAATTGGCACGGATTGAAGCCGTTGACGATAGCCCCATAGTATTTGGGATATAAGACCGCGTCATAAGGATTTTCTCGCGATAATCACGGAAATATTCCGCTATGATGTTGATTTTATCCCATAGCCCGATTTCTACTGCATAGTTTTGTTTTTTTGACACTTCCCACGTAATGTTTTCGTTTGAATAGTTATTGACCGTGATGCCGTTACGCAAGTATGTATTTTGGTTTTCGCCGAAAGATGCAGCTTTGCCGCCGTCGTTCATGTTGACCTGAGAGAGATAAAAGAAACGGTCACTCGGCCCGCCAATGGCATCGTTGCCTACTAATCCGTATGTACCTCTCAGTTTGAGGTTCGTAACAATGGCTTTCATCGGCTCAAAAAACTGTTCGTTAGAGATGCTCCATCCTAATCCTATTGCGGGGAAGAACCCGAAACGATGTTTTTTATGAAATCTTTCCGAGCCGTTATAGCCGAAGTTTAACTCGGTAAAATAGCGTTTGTCGTAGGCGTATGTAGCGCGCCCCGACAGTCCGAGATTGCGGTGCGGAAGCGACTGATGCAAGCCGCCGGCATTGGCTTCGATAGTGTTTTTGGCTATAAAAACGAGCATACCGCTGACGCCGTGCCTGTCAAACTCGCGGTTATAATCAAGTGCCGATTCAAAATAAACATCCGAAGTAATGGTTTTAACACCTTCCGCGTAACCGAGATATTCTGTTCCGGTGTCTTCGTTTAAGACGGTCAGCATCCTTTCACCGGTCATAACATCGTAGCCTGCGAAACTGTAATAAAACGGGTTGTAGGCGCGTGTAACATCAAAATAAGCGTTGCGCGTAGTATTAAACATTGCCCTCAAACTCAAACCTTTAGTAATGGCTTCAAGGTTTTGTTTGGCTTCAAACTGGGCTATCATCTGTGAACGGGTGTATTCTTTGTAGCCACGCACCATATCGGCATACGGATTGCGCATAAAGCCGCTCTGCTCGTAATTGCCGAACAAAATATGATTGATATAGCGGTAACTGTCCGTAACCGGAAAGTATGCCGGAAACAGCACCGGATTGGCGTGCATAACCTTGTTATACATCTCCTTGCCGCCGTCGATAGGACCGGAATAATCGTCAAAACTGCCGCTCAAACGCACTACTAACTCGGTGCTTTTAGTTATGTTGATATTGACGTTTGAACGCAGCGTGTATTTTCTCAAATCAATATTGCTGTTGAAGTTGTTGCGTTTGTCAACTTTGAGCATTCCGTTATCCTTTGAGTATGAGGCGGCCACGTAATATCGGGCAATAGTACCGCCGCCGCTCACACTAAGATTGACGCGCTGATTGGCGGCATAATTCTTAAACATCAGTTGCCTCCAATCGTTAGCCGGATATGCTAACGGATCTTCACCGTTAGCTGTACGTGCTATTTTGGCGTCGGAATAACGAGTAATGCCAAGCGGGTCGCGTGTCAATACGGCTTCGTTTTCCAGCCGCATGAATGTTACCGGATCGGCTAATTCAACGTTGTCGGTAGGCGAACTGAACGAGTTTTCAATTCTTACCGACAGTTTGGCTCTGCCTTCCGAACCTTGCTTGGTCGTAACGAGGATAACGCCGTTCGCGCCGCGTGCGCCGTAAAGCGCTGTGGCTGTGGCGTCTTTCATAATACTGAAACTGGCGATGTCGTCAACCTGTAACCGCGCAAGGTCGGTAGTCGTCAGTTCAATACCGTCGATAAGTATTAGCGGGTCTTGCTTGTAGCCGAAAGTAGTTACGCCACGCACGAAGAAGTCTGCGTTGTCCATGCCCGGCTCGCCGCTGCGCTGATAAGAAATCAAACCTGCTACTCTGCCTGCCAGAGACGTTGTGAGGTTGCTGCTCGGTACTTTCAAGTCCGACGGACGTACCGTCGTAATGGCGCCTACGATAGATTCTTTCTTTTGCTTACCGAAGGCTACGACGGTTACTTCGTCCAACTCGTTTTTCTTCGGTTCGAGTTTGATGCTGATGTACGTCTGACTGCCAACTTTGACCTGTAACGGCTCGTATCCGATGTAAGAAATTTCGAGTACGTCATCAGTCGACACATCAATTTTAAACGTACCGTCAGCGTCTGCGATAACACCGCGCGGAGTGCCTTTGACCAGCACCGAAGCACCCGGCAACGGTTCGCCCGTCTCATCGGATACTGCGCCGGTAATAGACTTGCGTTGTTGTAACGCCTCAACCCTTGCAGGGTTTAAAACCCCTGCAAGTGGTTCTGCTGGAATGACTACCTCAACCCTTGCAGGGTTTAAAACCCCTGCAAGTGGTTCTGCTGGAATGACTACCTCAACCCTTGCAGGGTTTAAAACCGCTGCAAGGGTTTCGTGTTTCATCTGTTCCGCCGACAGCGACAAGGTACAGAAAAGTAAAAATAAAAGTTTAACCGGTTTTTTTTTCATAGAAAAGTATTTTTGATAATGATATTATAAACGTTCGTAACAAATAGATGATATCAGTTCTTGCTTGTCCATTTCGGGGTTTTTGATGTTTTGCAGTAGGGTATCAACGGCTGTACGTCCTATTTCGTCAATTTTGATACGTGCTACTGCAACTTTCGGCACAAGTATTTCGAGAGCAGCATTGGAATGAAAACTGGCTATTTTAAAGCGCTCTTTATAGGGAATGCGTTTCTGTGTCAGACAGCGAATAACGTCTATCGCCAAAAAATGAGTGGAAAAGACTATCCCATCAAGATCGGGAGCATTTTTCAGCAACATCTTGATTTTTTCATTCGTTTTGTTGTGAAAGAAGTTCTTGGTCATTTCGACATACAGATTTTCGTCATACTTGATATTATATGCCCGCAGTGCGTTTGCATATCCTCTTAGTCGTAACTCCATAACGCTGAGATGTGATTCTGTGTTGATGTAGGCTATCCTGCGACAGCCTTTGACTATCAGTGACTCTGTTAGTTTGTAGCTGCCGCCTGCATTGTCAACAACTATATAATTGGTTTTCAGATGCGGAAAATGCCTGTCCACAAATACGAAAGGTGTCTTATCACGAAGCATTTGTCCGAAAAGCGACTGCGTCTTTTCCGACGGTACTATTATCAAGCCGTCAACCTGCTTTTCTCTCAATGTTTGTATCAGATGTTTCTCTCGCTTGCCGTCGCCGCGCGAACTGCATATAGTTAAAACATATCCGTGTTTCTCTGCCTCTAATTCAACTGCCTGCGCCAAATGAGCAAAAAAACTGTCACCTATCTGGGGGATAATAAGTCCTATTGTCTGGGTCTTGCCGGTCTGAAGGCTGCGCGCCAACTGATTGGGACGATAGTTTACTTTGGCAGCATAGTCCTGAACCTCCTTTATTCGCGCCTCGCTGAAACCACGTGCCTCTCCCTGGCCGGAAAGTATCCAGGATATGGTTGTAATCGAAAGATTAAGCGCATTGGCAATATCTTTAATTGAGTGATTCATATTATTTAAACGTTTAAATTGAACGCGAAGTTACTGATAAAATTTTTTATACGCAAATATTTTTTATTTATTTATGATTATTTAGCATATATTTACGCAATATAGCAAAACAATACGGAATATATACCGAATTAAAATTATTTCACTACCTTTGCAGAAATCTTTCAAGATGTTTCTTAATTTTTATCAAACACTATGTCAGTAAAATACAGACTTATTATCTTCCTTTGCGCGGCGTTATTTCTCTCGTGCGCAGCGAAGGAAACAGCAGATATTGTGCCGATTGCGCTCACCTGCGAATATCTGACCGAGCCTTTGAGTATCGACGCTGTTCAGCCGCGTTTGGCGTGGAAAATCAAGCAGACCGACAATGCACGGAAAGGACAGTTACAAACTGCGTATCAAATTATTGTCGCTTCGTCGGCAGAAAATCTCGACGCCGACAAGGGCGACCTCTGGAACAGCGGCAAAGTGAAA
>JAITHS010000138.1 GCA_031279875.1 Tannerella sp. | reverse complement strand
CACCAGCCGGACAGCATCCAGTTTATTGCAGTTCTGCACACTGTGACTCCAAATGTTTTTCTTACGGTCAGGTATCCCGCCTGATAGAGAAAGCCTTCGGGAGGCGTGGTGTCAAGGTCGCCGGGGGTACGAAGAAAATTACTCGACACCGGAAACCGGCGGAACTGTTCAAGGGTAAGATTTCTCTCTTTCAGATATTTCGCTATCATGGATGACGTTCCTGACTCCATCCAGTAGTCGTCAAATTTTTTCTGGTCGAAAAAACAAAGCGTAGAAAAAGGATTGTATAGTCGGTGAACGCCGTCGAAACAGAAACCATCGTATCGGGCGCGTATTCGTTCAAGCAGTTCTTCCGGAGAGATGTTAAATTTGTCGGCTGTGGCTGCGATATGTTCGGGAAAATAACGTTCGATTTCCGCTGCCGTCATTCCACACATCTCGCCATATCTTTCGTCCATCGAAATATCCATTATATTATTAAGTGTAGAAAATACACCAAATTTTGCGAACTTTGCAATGCCTGTGAGAAATACAAAGCGGATATATTCGTCGTTCGACTTGATGTGTGAATAAAAGTTACGCAAGACGTCGCGAACTGTTTCCGCCATTTGGTGATTAGTGTAGAAATCAGTGTAAGGTTTGTCGTACTCATCAATAAGGATTACAACTTTACCGTTGTCGTCCTGTTTGGCTGTTTCTTTTATCAACTGACGTAACGCTTCGCCCGGAGGATACGTATCGGGAATGTTAATACCATACTTTTCGGCAATTTCGGCGACCCGAAGTTTCATTGTAAATTTCAAAACATCAATTCCATCATTTGTCGTCATACTGCTCAAATCTATCCGTATAACCGGCGAAGTATGATAATCGGGTCGGTTCATAAATTCTTCGGCATAAAGACCTTTGAACAGTTCTTTTTTGCCGGAAAACATGGCGTCAAGCGTCGATACCGTCAGCGATTTACCGAAACGGCGCGGGCGAGCGTAAAAATATATCACTCCGTTATCTATCAGATTAACCAAATACTCGGTTTTATCCACGTAAAGATAATTCCCTTCGCGGATTTTCTCAAATGTCTGTATGCCTATCGGCAATTTTCTCGGTTTTGTTTCCATTTGCATAATTTTTTTTGTTTTTACCCACTCATACGCTTGCGGGGCGAGAGAAACAGCGGCTTCCCGAACGCCATAACAAGATCGCTGATGATTGTTTTCGCATCGGCCGTACTGGGGTTGCTTATCAGCGTACTGCTTGTCTTTTATGGGAACCTCGAAAAATTGTTCTTTGCGGTTATCGGTTAAATCTGCGTCATCTGCGTGCTAAAAAACTTACTGCTCCTTGCTTTTGCGACTTGCCTTGCTTGTAACGAGAACAACACCGTTAGCGCCGCGAGCGCCATATGACACCGTAGCAGAAGCATCTTTCAATATCGAAAAACTTTCAATATCCGAAGGCTGCAGCTTCGCCAGGTCGCTTGATGTTGCTTCAACATTGTCGATCAGTATCAGCGGATCAACCATATCTTTGGGACCGATACTGCGGATAATGGGGGCGATTTTGTCACATTCCGGCTCGCCGTCAGCATCCTTATTGCTCTTGCGACCGGCCTTGCTTGTAACGAGAATAACGCCTTTTGCGCCGCGATCGCCATATAACGCTGTAGCAGAAGCATCTTTCAATATCGAAAAACTTTCAATATCCGAAGGCTGCAGCTTCGCCAGATCGCTTGGTGTTACTTCAACATTGTCTATCAGTACCAGCGGACTATCACTGTCGGAGTTACAACGGATAATGAGTTTGTCATCGCATACCGGCTCGCTGTCAGCAGACGCAATCTCTTTCTTACCCTGTTTTTTTGATGTCGTAACAACCTGTACTCGTGAACCACCCTGAGTAGCAACAGCAACAACGCTATGGTCACAATCGTTCGTTGATACCTTGATAGTTACAGTCTTGTCGAACGACAGGCCTTTTTCGGATAATGCTTTCACTAATACTTCTGTGGCTGTGGCGTTCTTTACGTCAACCGATACTTTGATGACGTCTGCGGCTTCTTTTTCGGCTACAATAAACGTGTACGGATAGACAGAGCCGAGTTTGCTGACCATCTCGTTGACGGTAACGTCTTTCACTGCGAAGTCTCGACGGACTTCCTCTAAATTTCCGGCGTTTGCCACACCAAACCGAAACAATCCGGTCAGAAGCAACGCCGCGCTTAACAGATAAAATTTTCTATTTTTCATTTTGTATATTTTGTGGACTTCTGATTATGATTGTTTGCTTTGATTCTTCAAACAAAGTCGAAGTCCGTTAAAACTCTGTTGAAAAACCGTCGCAAAAATATGACAATATTTTGAATATACCAAACATTTAAGAAAGTTTAACTTACATATAAATTGTTTATGGATAAATAAGCAGATAAAATCATTTTTTTTGGAAATATCAAAATAAAGTTGTACCTTTGCAGTCGATTATAAATAGTATATTTTGATTAAAATGGTGAAAAAAATTATCTTTTATGCAGGCATTT
>JAITHS010000028.1 GCA_031279875.1 Tannerella sp. | reverse complement strand
TCCCATGCGGGACTATTGTTGATATGACTCTTCTCACCGGAGACTAAAGTCACCGGTTAATAAAGTGTCGTCCCTGCGGGACTGCGAATGCCCTGTACGTTAACGCCCTCGTAATGATGCAATTAAGAAAAAAACGTCATTGCAAGCAGGAACTATAAAAATGTTTTGAAGTTTAAGAAAGTGTTCTACTTTGTGGAAAAATCCAATTCATTTAAGTCTATGTAAAATACCTCATCGGTAGCAATATCAGTTGAGTACAGTCTGTTGGTAGCCTGATCAAGCCATATTTCGCCGATAGGATGATCGGTTATCAACTTATGTACTAACTTTCCATTCCAGTCAAAAACATGAAACGTATTAATGTTGGGGTATTCCTTCATTCCCCATCTCTCTTTTCCCCAATAAGAAGCATATATGTAGTTGTTGTCTGCCTGAGCACGTATATAATATGATTTCTGAAAATTCATCTCTGATTCAAAAAAAGAAAAGTCCGGCGTGCCTTTCATCCAAAATATTGAAAAACCTGTCAGGTAGTTTCGTGTTCCAATAAATCATCAGCGTGTCATATACGGCTATATCTCCGTAATTTGCACCATACAGATGAACTTGTTTTAACGTAACATGGGTTACAGGAGCGACGTCTTCAAAAAAATGTATTTCTCCATTGAAATATTCTCTGTCTTTATTTTGATGACAACTGAAAATAAAAACCGAAATAAGTATATATGCCGTCCATCCGGTTGTATAAAGTAATTTTTTTATTTTAAATAAATAGTTATATTCATCATTGTTTCATCATCTTTCTATCAAACACAAACAAGCTCACAGCCGCCAACATGCCGATTGAGAGGATTACAAGCCATATTTGAGAGGGATTGAATGTTGTCCACAACGTATCGGTCAATTGCTGCGGCGTCATGCCTGATTGTGCGGCGACCTGATTGAAATACTCTCCCGATGACAGTTCGTCGGCAAGATGCAAGCCTTTTTCGGCGGCAAAACGTTGAGTAAGCAACTTTTTGTCCGACATCGCCTGATAGACATTTCCCGAAATGAAGCCGGCAAAGATATTGCCCAGAAAGACGGGAATAAACGAGTATCCCATATAAAGCGCTTTTCTGTCGGGCGGCGCTATCCGACCGATATATTCGGTAATTTTGGGCGAGGCAGCCATTTCGCCGACAGCAAAGATGAAAATAGCAACAATTGTGAAGATAACATTTTGCGAAAAAAGCGTCAGTGCCATGCCTACGGAGCAGACTATAAATCCGGCTATCATAGCATGTAACAGTTTGATACGCATAATAAGCGTCGAAATTGCTATCTGGAAGATGATGATAAACATGGCATCGAAGTTGGTAACAAACTCGGCATTGATAACTCCGGGCGCATGGCTGTAATTTGCGCTTACAACAGGCATATAAGTGTCGAAAAATCTGTACAGCACACCGGTATCAACCCATTGCTCGATAAAGACCGGCAAAGTGAAGAAAAGTTGCATATACATAGTCCAAAAACCTGCTGCAATGATAAGGAAAACGATAAAACGCACATCTTTGAAAATACCTGCCATATTCCCGAATATCTGCGCAAACGACTTTAAAAGCGTTTCGGAAGAGGTCGAAGTTTTAATACGTTGCGGCTCGCGATAAAATATTAACAGTATGAAATTCAGGAGTATAATGCCTGCCGAGATGTAAAAAATTATTGACGGAGCGCTTTTAAAAAGCATTGTGATGAGCGGGCCGATAAACGCACCGACGTTGACTATCATGTAAAAAATGCCGAAACCTACCGAACTTGTGCTGTCGTCGGTAGTTTTGGCTATTGTGGCCGAGATGATAGGTTTGAAGAGGGCTGCACCGACGGCGAGAAAGATGTAGGTAGCGAAAACGGCATTAAACGACGATACCATCGGGAAAAGCAGAAAGGCAGCGGCATAAATTATAAACGACACTGCCAGCATCCGTCGGTAGCCGTAGCGGTCGGCTATTGCGCCTGTCAGAGACGGCAAGAAATAGAGGATACCCGTTCCTACGCCCATCAACAGACCTTTTTGAGCCTGCGAAAACTCCAAACCGCCGCCGTCAGACGAACCGGTAAGATAATTGGCAAAAAGCATGTAGAAACCATACCATGCCCAGCGCTCAAACAGTTCGATAGAATTTGCGACCCAAAATGTGCGCGGAAATTTACTGAAAATCTTCATATTATTGATGTTTTGATTTTTAACCATCTACACTCGTCGTCGTTAAGGTATGGCGAAAGTTGAGAGTAAACGGTTGAATGATAATCATTTAACCATGAAATTTCGTCTTGCGTCATCATTTCCGAGATAATCGGCGTCGTATCAATCGGGCAAAGTGTCAGCGTCTCAAAAGCGAGAAAATCGCCGTATTCGGTAGTCATATTATTGATTATCAGCATCATATTTTCGATTCTGACGCCATAATCACCGGTGTGATAAATACCCGGCTCGTTGGTAACAACCATGCCGCAGCGCAGTCCGACGGGGTTTTCTTCCTGACGAATGCTCTGCGGACCTTCGTGAACATTCAGATACGACCCTACTCCATGCCCCGTGCCGTGCAGATAATTGATGCCATGCTCCCACATCGCACGGCGGGCAAAAGCGTCGATTTGCGAACCGCGAGTGCCCGACGGAAAAACGGCTTGGGAAAGATTGATTAATCCTTTGAGTACCAGAGTATAATCACGCTTCATATCGTCGGTAAGCGTGCCGAGCGCTATTGTGCGCGTGATGTCGGTAGTGCCGTCGAGATATTGTCCGCCGGAATCAAGAAGCAAAAAACCGTCATAAGGTATTGGTTTACAGTTGCTTGCTGTTGGTATATAATGATTTAAGGCTCCGTTTGCGGCGCAAGCGGCTATGGTAGCAAAACTTTCCGACACAAAATTGTCGCCGCACGAACGTATATCTTTTATTTTCAGGCTAATATCATATTCGGTTATAACGGTGTCGGTTTGATGTTCGGTTTGATGTTCGGTTTCAAACCATTTGAGAAATCTTACCATTGCTACTCCGTCGCGCAAAGAGGCATTACGAAAACCTGCCGTTTCGACATCGTTTTTAACACTTTTTAACATATCAACAGGCGACGGTTTGAGGTCTGAAATCGCGTTGCGCGACTTCAATAGATCATAAATATTGAACGACACTTTAGTCGGGTCAACCCCAACCCACATATTGCACAGTATAGCCAGAAAAGTTTCCGCTTCATCATATTTCATTACTTTAATATTCTCATTAGCAAAATATTCCGCATCTTCAAACGACAGTTT
>JAITHS010000388.1 GCA_031279875.1 Tannerella sp. | reverse complement strand
GACGAAACGGTTTTAATCTACTCCAAAGCCACGACGCAGGAAAAAAAGGAAGCCTACAGCCTTTTTACGAGCCTTTTCCCTTCAGCGTCGGCAAGATATGAAGCTCTGAAAAAATAATTACAAAACTAAAATGATACTTACAGCAGATAGCGGAACCACCAAAACAGAGTGGTTAATTATTGATAATGAGGCAGATAAAACAGTCTCTATCTTTACAAAAGGCATGAATCCGTATTTTCAAACGGAGGATGAGATAAGGGCGTCGCTCAAAGACGAGTTGCTACCGAAACTGCCTGCCGACGTAAAAATTGATGCCGTTTACTTTTACGGAGCAGGATGCACGCCCGACAAAGCGCCGTTGATGAAAAGCGTCATGTCAGAGTTTTTTCCCGACATTACCATCGAAGTAAACAACGACCTGACGGCAGCGGCACGAGCAACCTGTCAACACGAAGCAGGTATAGCCTGCATAATGGGAACAGGCTCAAACTCATGCTTTTACGACGGTACGGCGATAGTCAAAAACATCCCGCCGTTAGGATACATTCTCGGCGACGAAGGCGGCGGCGTAAGTCTCGGACGGCAACTGCTCGGCAACATATTCAAAGAATCGACATCGGAAGCTTTGAGGCAAAAATTCTACGACCGTTACGGCCTGACCGCCGCGCAAGCTATCGAAAAGGTTTACAGACAGCCGTTTCCGAACCGTTTTCTGGCAAGTTTTGCTCCTTTTGTAGCAGAAAATATCCACGAACCGGAGATGCGAACGTTGGTATTGAACGATTTCAAATATTTCCTTACTCGAAATGTCTGCAAGTATGATTATCAGCGCTATCCGGTACATTTCATCGGCTCTGTAGCTTTTCATCTGAAAGATGTACTGCTTGAAGCGGCGGCAGAAAAAGGCGTTAACATCGGCAAAATATTGCGCAGTCCGGCACAAGGGCTGGCGGAATATCATACCAATAGAAACTTTATAAAGATAACCGAAAAACCATCACTTTACAACGATCTGGAACTACAATCAACGCATACGCTACTCCAATGGCTTAATACCGAAGATCAAAAAGTGGCTTTGGCGGTTAAAAATGTGCTGCCGCAGATAGAGAAATTAGTTGACGAAATAGTCTTAAGGATGAAAAAAGGCGGACGTATCTTTTACATGGGCGCAGGAACGAGCGGACGGCTCGGCGTTCTCGATGCTTCCGAGATACCGCCTACTTTCGGAATGCCGCCGACATGGATTATAGGGCTGATTGCGGGGGGCGACACCGCCCTGCGTTCACCCGTCGAGAAAGCCGAAGACAACCTCGAACGCGGCTGGCAAGAACTTGTAGAACATAACATCTCGGCATTAGACACTGTTGTCGGAATTGCAGCATCGGGAACGACACCTTACGTGATCGGTGCCATGCGCGAAGCCCGACGTAACGGTATCCTGACGGCATGTATCACCAACAATCCGGGCGCGCCGATATGTGCCGAAGCCGACATAGCGATTGAAATACCGGTAGGACCGGAGTTTGTTACAGGCAGTACGAGGATGAAATCAGGTACGTCACAAAAACTTGTCCTCAACATGATCTCTACAACGGTGATGATAAAACTCGGTCGTGTGAAGGGCAACAAAATGGTCAATATGCAGTTGAGTAACAACAAATTAGTTGACCGTGGCACCGTAATGCTGACCGAAGAACTCAACATTGATTACGACAAGGCAAAAAAACTGCTCCTGCTGCATGGATCGGTAAAAGCGGTATTAGACTGTTTTGAAAAGTCATGAACAATATTAAGTCGCTGTTGTATTTGCCTTTATGGTTTTTTAAGGCACGTTTTCTCGGTCGTTTGAAACCGTTGCAGACGGTGCTTTTCGTCAACGACAACTGTAATTTGCGATGTCGTCATTGCACTGTTTACGCCCGCGAACAAGCTACCGTCAAATCTTACTCCCAAATTCGCGAAGAATTGATTTACTCATACGATCTCGGCAGCCGTTTTGTTGATTTCGAGGGCGGCGAACCAACTCTTTGGCGCTTTGACGAATACAACCTCAATAGCTTGATACGCTTGGCCAAATCTATCGGCTTCCATTCCACAACAATTACCACCAATGCCCAGCGTCCGTTTAGCGATTCCGAAGCCGATTCCATCTGGGTCAGTCTCGACGGCATCGGCAAATACCACGATGAGATACGCGGCGAAGGCACTTTTCAACGCCTCTGTGACAATATCGCAACGGCCAATCATCCCAAACTGTCGGTCAACATGGTAATTAACAATCTGAATTACAGTTCGGTAGAAGAAACGATCGACTTTGCACGCAAAAACCGGCATATCAAATCAATCGCGCTTAACTTTCACACCCCGTTTGAAGGCAGCGAAGATTTGATGCTTGACATGGCAATAAGACGAGAAGTTATCGACCTGATAATCAACAAAAAGAAAGCCGGTTTTCCGATCATGAACTCCGTTTCGGGTTTGAAGTGCATGAAAGACCTCAATTTCAAAAAATATTGCCGGATCACAAATTTCATCATGGTTGACGGCACGCGCTACCCCGAATGTCAGGGCAAAACGGCAGGCGTTTGCGATCGTTGCGGCTTCGCAATGGCAGGCGAAATGAACGCTGTCTTCAACCTCCGACCCGATACAATTTTTGCAGGAATAGGATTAAGAGTTTAATAATATGTTAGAACAGATTTTAGATATCGAACGCGATGCGTTCTTGTGGCTCAACGGAGGACATACTCCTTTTCTTGACCGTTTTTGGTGGTTTATTTCAAGCAAACAGGGCATCATTATCGCAGCAATAGCTTTTTTTACAGCGCTTTATATACGCAACAAACAACTCGGTCGCAAGGGCGTCAGCATCAGGAAAAGGGTCATCGAAGGGTTGTTGTTCGTCCTCGCCGTTGCTATCGTGATAACACTTTGCGACCAGTTTGCTTCGCATCTTTGCAAACCACTTTTTATGCGTTATCGTCCGACTCATCATCCTGATTTTGAGAACGTTGTCCAAATCGTCAACGGCTATCGCGGAGGTCGTTACGGTTTCATTTCCAGCCATGCCGCTAACGCATTCGGCTTTGCAATGGTTACTTCGCTGTTTATCAAGCAAAAATGGTATTCATGGACGGTTTTCATCTGGGCAACTCTCACTGCTTACAGCAGAATATATCTCGGTGTACACTTCATCAGCGACATCATTCCGGGCATCCTCGTCGGCATCTTTTTCGGCTGGGCAGTATATAAGATACGAGGGGTTAAGGGGATGAGGGGACAAGGGATGAGGGGATGAGGTACGAGGGACCGAGGGGACGAAAACCGCTTGCAGGGTTTAAAACCGCTGCAAGGGTTTAGTAAACGAGCAGTCAAACAAATCATTTCGACTGCTCAAACAGATCATTTCGAGCAGTCGCGTTTTTTTTGGGCTGGGCCAATCTGGTTTTGCGGGGGGCGGCCTGGGGT
>JAITHS010000371.1 GCA_031279875.1 Tannerella sp. | reverse complement strand
TTTTATGAAGAAACTATCTTTTTGGATTGTTGCGCTGATGATTGCAATGACGGCAAACAGCCAAACAATCAACGTTGACCCTTTCATCGGTTCGGGAGGGCATGGACATGTGTTTGTGGGGGCTAATGTGCCGTTTGGAGCGGTACAGGTGGGGCCGTCGAACTTCTACAAGGGCTGGGACTGGTGTTCCGGCTACAATTGGCAAGACAGCGTCATAATCGGTTTTCCGCAACTGCACCTCAGCGGCACTGGCATAGGCGACCTTGGCGACATCCTCATCATGCCCTACATGGGCGATGTAAAACTCGACAAAGGCAAAGAAACGGTGCGTTACAGCGGCTTTGCGTCGCAGTTTTCGCACAACAGCGAAGTAGTGCAGCCCGGATATTACAAAGTGCGTCTCGACGACTACGGCATCGAAGTTGAACTGACGGCATCAGAGCGCGTAGGCTATCACAAATATCGATTTCCGACCGACAGCAACGTCCCCGCACGCATCATAATTGACCTGACGGACGGCATAAACGACAAATCCACAGATACTTATATCGAACTTGCCGACCAATATACCATCAAAGGCTATCGCTCGTCGTCGGGCTGGGCAAAGAAGCAACAAGTGTTTTTTGCTATCAAATCGTCGCTTCCGATAAAAGATTTTGCGATATACGAAAAAGGGCTTTTAATAAAAGGCAAAAAAGCTAAAAGCGACGCTCTTAAAGGGCTGCTGACGTTTGCAAAAGCCCCGCAGGAGATTTCGCTCAAAGTCGGCATTTCGCCCGTCAGTGCCGATAATGCGCTGGCTAACATTAAGGCGGAGATTCCGGGCTGGGATTTTGAAAAAATACGTGTTCGAGCGCTCGAAAAGTGGGACAATGAGTTGTCGAAAATTACCGTTGAGACGGCTGACACTGTTGCCAAACGAATTTTTTATACTTCGATGTATCACGCCATGATACATCCGTCGCTGTTTGACGACGCCAACTCAAAAAACGCAAATCGAAACTACACCATTTTCTCCCTCTGGGATACATATCGCGCTGCTCATTCGCTTTATACTCTGACTAATCCCGACCGTGTGGGCGATTTTGTTAACTCTATGCTGGATATTTTCGACAAGACAGGCGCACTGCCAATATGGCATTTAAATGGTTATGAAACAGGTACTATGGTCGGAATCAGCAGTTTTCAGGTCATTGCCGAAGCTTATCTGAAAGGTTGTAAGGGTTTTGACCCCCAAAGAGCCTTTAATGCAATGAAAACAACCGCGATGAGTGATCTGCATGGCATGGAATACGACCGTGCCTTCAAACCTATCCCGTCAGACAAGATGAAAAAGCATCCCGTCGCATCAGCCCTCGAATATGCCATCGGAACAGGAGCTATTGCACTCATGGCTAAATCGTTAGGCAAGACGGAAGATTATGAATATTTTAAAAAACGCTCCGAAAATTACAAACTTTACTATGACGATGAAACAGGCTTTTTTCGCGGTAAAATGTCCGACGGACGGTGGAATCCCGTTTTCGACCCGCTGAAATCAATACGCCCTTACGCCACCGACTATGCCGAAGGCAATGCCTGGCAATATCTCTGGCTCGTACCGCAGGATATTTACGGACTTATAGACCTACTCGGCGGCAAAACGGCTTTTTTAGACCGTCTCGACCAATTTTTCAGTCTCTCTAACGACCCCAACGATCCGAACGTTCTCATCGACCTGACAGGTTTGATAGGCCAATACGCGCACGGCAACGAGCCGAGCCACCATATAGCCTACATGTACGCCTACGCCGGTCAGCAGTGGAAAACAGCCCGTTTGACGCGCCAAATAATGACCGAGTTCTACACCGACCGTCCCGACGGCATTATCGGCAACGAAGACTGCGGTCAGATGTCGGCGTGGTACGTCTTTTCTGCGCTTGGCTTCTATCCCGTCATGACCGCTTCCGGCGAGTATGTTATCGGCAGTCCGCTGTTTGACAAGGCGACCATCAACCTTGATAACGGTAAAAAATTTACTGTCGAAGCCGTCAACAACTCTGCCGAAAACGTTTATATTCAATCTGTTGAACTCAACGGCAAACCATATCCTTTTACGTATATCACTCATAATGACATAGTTAACGGCGGAACGCTGAAAATCGTTATGGGCAAAAAACCGAATTACGAATATGGCACTTTGCAGGAAAAAAACACTGTACTTGCTTCGCCCGACGGCGCGCTGACTATAACATTTGGGATAAAGGCGGAAAAACCGGTCTATGAAGTGCATTACAAAAACAAACTGCTGATAGAATCTTCGGCGCTGGGATTGGAGTTGGAGCAAAATGTTGTGCTGGGAAATAATACTGTAATCGAAGATGTCGTATTTGCCGACGGGCGGGACGAATATTCGCTCGTTACAGGACGTACGAGTGTCGTATCCGAAGCATACAAAAGTGTTACCATCGCTTTTTCGGAGCGCGACGGATTGCATCGACGGATGTCTGTCGAAGCTCGCGCTTACAACGATGCCGTAGCATTTCGTTATCATCTGCCCGAACAGGAGGGTTTGTCGGAATATCGTCTGAAAAGAGAACGGACAGAGTTTCGCCTCTCAAAGGATGCGTTTTGCTATGCGTTGGTATTGCCGAATTTCCGGTCGGGATACGAAAGCGAATATCATAAAGTACCTGCTTCCGGTCTGGCAAATCAAGGTGGGGTAGCGAGCCGCTATCTGCTTGGGCTGCCGCTGGTGGTTGATATAGCCGACGCCGGCTGGATTGCCATAACGGAGACGCATCTTGAAAATAATGCCGCAATGTATCTCTGTAACACCGCCGGATCGTGGACAGGCCATCGCTTCGACGCAGTAATATCGCCTAATCCGACCGATTCGGGTGCGGTTATAACCGGTAAACTGCCGCACCAAACGGCATGGCGCGTTATTATGGCCGCCGCCGACCCCGCCCGCTTCATCGAATCGAACGTCATCACTAATCTTAATCCCGACTGCCGTATCCGAGATATGTCATGGATTAAAGCGGGTAAATCGGCGTGGGACTGGTGGAATGGCAGCCTTAACAGAGACGGAAAAACAGCCTATACGACGGAAACAATGAAATATTACGTTGATTTTGCCGCCGAATCAGGTTTGGAGTTTATGACCATCGACGCCGGATGGTGCGGCAACGACATTACCAAATGCCGCGACAACGTCAATGTCCCCGAAGTCGTGGCGTATGCCCGCTCGAAAGGAGTTAAGGTTTTTATCTGGTTATATGCACATTATGTATGGCATCAGATGGATAAGGCTTTTCCGCTATATGAACAGTGGGGTGTTGCCGGCATGAAGATCGACTTTGTTGAACGCGACGATCAGGCGGCAATTGATTTTTATTATAAGGTAGCGGAAAAAGCGGCAAAACATCGCTTAATGGTCGATTTTCACGGCGCAACCAAGCCGTGGGGACTGCAACGCACATATCCTAACGTTGTTGGTTATGAGGGCATTATCGGTATGGAACAGTCGAAAGCCGGCTTCCGCGACAATCCCGAAAACCGGCTTGTCATTCCGTTCACGCGCATGATTCCGGGGCTTGTGGATTATACGCCCGGCGGTTTCGATAATGTTACACGCGAGGACTTTACGGCACGGATGGACGGACGACCTTCGGTAATGGGTACACGGGCGCATCATCTGGCGATGTATGTTGTCTATGAATCACCTTATCAGATGGTTTCCGACTGGCCTGAAGCCTATCGTGGCGACCCGTCGTTTCGGTTTGTGAAAGATGTGCCGGCCGCTTCGTGGGACGCTACCCGCGTACTCAACGGCTACCCCGGAGAATATATCACCATCGTGCGCAGGAAAGGCAACGAGTGGTATCTGGGCGCTATGACTAACTTCACATCTCGCTCGTATGAAATATCGCTTGACTTTCTGGGCAGCGGCGTATGGACGGCAGAAGTGTATGCCGACGCACCCGACTCCGACCGTCAGCCCAAAAACATTATCATCCGCAAAGAAAAAGTGAAAGCAAACGGCAAAATGAAAATCCGCTTGGCATCAGCCGGCGGACTTGCCGTCCGTTTCCGACGCTTGTAGTAGATTGAAATTTGTATTTTTCAAATAAAATCCGTACTTTTGTTGCCGAAAACTTATATGTCAAATGGATATAAACAACTTTACGTCAGGTGATTACAAATACGGTTTCACTTCCGATGTGGATACTGAACTCTTACGCAAGGGTCTTGATGAGGATGTAGTGCGAATAATCTCGCACAAGAAAGAAGAACCCGAATGGTTGCTTGAATTTCGTCTAAACGCTTTTCGACACTGGCAAACGCTTACAATGCCGTCGTGGGCGCATCTTAACATACCGCCGATTGATTATCAGGATATTATATACTATGCAGCGCCTCGTCAAAAGGTTGCGCCGAAAAGCCTTGATGATGTTGATCCCGAACTGTTGCGGACTTTCGATAAACTCGGCATCCCGCTCGAAGAGCAGAAAATGCTGTCGGGAATGGCTGTAGATGCTGTTATGGACAGCGTTTCGGTACATACCACTTATAAAGAGCAACTTGCGGAGAAAGGTATCATCTTTTGCTCTTTCAGTGAAGCTGTTAAGCATCATCCCGACCTGGTACGGAAATATTTAGGTAGCGTGGTAAGCTATCGCGACAATTTTTTTGCAGCCCTCAATTCGGCAGTGTTTTCCGACGGCTCGTTTGCGTATATCCCCAAAGGAGTGCGCTGTCCGATGGAATTGAGCACTTATTTCCGTATCAATGCAGCAAATACGGGGCAGTTTGAACGCACGCTTTTAATTGCCGACGACGATTCTTACGTCAGCTATCTTGAAGGTTGCACGGCTCCTAAAAGAGATGAAAATCAGTTACATGCCGCCATCGTTGAGATAGTCGCGCATGACAGGGCAGAAGTAAAATATTCTACCGTTCAGAATTGGTACCCCGGCGATAAACAAGGCAATGGCGGTATTTATAACTTCGTAACTAAGAGGGGATTATGCAAAGGCGAGAGCAGCAAAATTTCATGGACACAGGTCGAGACAGGCTCTGCAATAACGTGGAAATATCCGTCGTGTATCCTTGCGGGCGACAACTCTGTCGGCGAGTTCTACTCCGTCGCCGTAACAAACAATTATCAGCAAGCCGACACCGGCACGAAAATGATACATCTTGGGCGTAATACACGAAGTACAATAGTCTCGAAAGGCATATCAGCCGGTCGCAGTCAGAACTCGTATCGCGGTTTGGTGCGTGTCGGCAAACAAGCCGAAGGCGCCCGCAATCACAGCCGGTGCGACAGCCTGCTACTCAATTCCACCTGCGGCGCACACACATTTCCGTATGCCGACATTCGGAACGAAACAGCCGTCGTAGAACACGAAGCCACGACATCTAAAATCAACGAAGACCAACTGTTTTACTGCAACCAGCGCGGCATAGATACCGAAAAGGCCGTCAGTCTGATAGTTGGCGGCTATGCTCGCGAGGTAATGAACAAACTGCCGATGGAATTTGCCATCGAAGCGCAGAAACTGCTCGCTATCACACTCGAAGGTAGCGTGGGATAAGGCTCATGATACAATACTCGATTTCCCTCGATTTATCTCGACTAACCTCAATTTCTCTCGACCCCCCAACAAAT
>JAITHS010000334.1 GCA_031279875.1 Tannerella sp. | reverse complement strand
CCTCAAATACGAAAAGGCAAAGTAAAAAGGCGGCGGGCTTTTCAAAAACGCTTACCGAGTAAATTTTAAAATCCCGCCTGCTTTTTAAAAAAGCAGGCGGGCTTTTAAGGAAAAGGCGGCGGGAGTTTTTGGGAAAGCAGGCGAGAAAAAATAATTATATGGATAAAGAAAAATTTAGGAGAGATATTTCTGATGTTTTCATTAAAGAATATGCTGCAAAACCTGAATGGAAGGATGCACAATAGAAATCAAAAAAGACCCAACTCAGTCAGAATATGACAGACTGCTTGGTCAAATGATACGACACAATAAACTGTATGGAAGTGCAATAGCAATTGTAACAAGTATTTCAAGCGAAGATAGGTTTAAAAAATTTCAAAGACTGTTTATAGAAATCCATAACAAACTTGATATGACAGCAGAATTGATAAAAAAATAACCTCGCCAGCGCATAACAAGCGGTTTGGCGTCAGGCGGGGTTTAGTTTCGACATGACAGTTCAGTCGGACTTCGTCCCGCCCGAACGCCAAGCCGCCGTCCGTTATACGCCATTTGAGGGAAGCGAATAGAAGATGAAAAAGCGAAGAAAGAAATTGGTGATAATTTTGAGTATAATTGCAATCGGAATACTTACTTTAAAGGTTTATTATGCTATTGGAAACTATAAATTTGAGAAGAAAGTTGAGCAGGACAATTGCCTGCATACGCTCAATGGCTCATTTTATTTTAAACAATTCCGACAGCGTAGAGAAATCTTTGCGGTACATCAATCCGACGCCTTGTCGGGTTAGGGATTTGGAGTTGTAGCGGTAGAGGTCGTTGGCATGGTTGTAGGCTTTGAGGCTGATGTCGCCGGTGCGTGTAAGTTTGTATTCGAGGTCAAACTCGCCGATGAAAACGTTCGACTGAATATAATTGTCCTTGTAGCCGAAGTTGCCGTTGAAGAGCAGGCGGTTGTTGAGCAGTTGACTTGACAGCAGCATTTCAACTTCGGTATCTTTGATACCGTCTTGTCGCGAGCGTATGCTGGCGCCTACCTGCACTTTGTCGGAGAGGTTGCTGAGGATGTTAGACAGTTGTGCCGAGAGCGCCGACGACGCTATTGCGCTGAACTGGTCGGTAGTATAGAGATTGCGGGAGTAGTCGGGGGTATAGAATTTGTTGAGTATCAGCAGGTAGATAATTTGTCGCGTCATCATGTCTTCGGTATCGATATAAGAGCGCACTTGCCGTTCGAGTTCGGCGTTCGAGTTCGGCAATTCGATATCGAACGAAATGGCGGGGTTTTGCAGGCGTCCGTTGAGGTGCAGGATGCAATTGACAGGAATAGAAGGGTTGGCTGTTTCGAGGATAAGCGATTCGTCGAGGTCCTGGATATTGGCTGACAGTTTGTAAGCCGCTGTTACATTGACATTTGCAGCCATAGGGTCTCCTCGAAACGATACCGTGCTGCCATCGCGGATGTCGAATTTTCGGTTAATCATCTGTTGGAGATTGAAAGTGAATGCTCCGTTGGATATCAGATAGTTACCAAACATGTGAAAATCGGTTCTGTTGCCGTATTTTACTTCGATATTACCGTTGCCGTTGCCGCGCAGTTTATCGCCCTGCGTACCGTCGGTAATCATCTCGATAGTAGCGTTAGGCGTTACTTCGACGTTGAAATTGAGTTGATAATCCATGCCGGGAGATTGAGTTATATCGTCGTCGATGTTGTGTGGGGTAACGCTGTCGCGTTGCGGTACGAAAGATACGAAGTCATAGTTACCGGCGGTAGATGAAGTTGAGAAATTGAAGCCTGCCGACGTTCCCGACTTGCTGCTGACGTTGCCGTTGACGGTTATGTCGTCGTCGTTGCCGTTGATGTTTGCCGTGCCGCCTACATATACCTGACCGTAGATTTGAGGATTGACGGCGGGCGAAAAATCATACACAAAAATCTTATCCGTATTGAGTGAAATATCGTAACCGATGTCTCTGAAATATCTGTGTTTGAGCAGCAAATTGATGTCGGCGCTATTACCGTCGCGGTCATAAATCTTTGTATTTGAGGCTTTTATTGATAACGAATCCAGATATATGCTGTCGGAAAACGAGTATGTCGTATTGAGCAGGTTGATGCGCATAGAAGCGTCTTTGACAACAGGTTTTCCCGTTACGGCAACATCGGAGAAGGAGCCGTGCAGTCTCACTTTGCCGAAACCTCTTCCGCCGACGTTGCTTGCAAAGGCCTTCATATATTGCTGAACGAAAGCTACATCCACATCGTTGGCGTCGAAAGTAAGGTCTAATCCCGGCGTTTTTCCGGCGGGAAAAATATATCCTTCCACATCGGTAAAAACAGAATCGTTGCGATAGAAACTGCCGACAAGCAAGATACCTTCGCGGTCGTCGTCCCAGTTTCCCCACAAACTTAAATATCCCTGAACGACCTGATTAAAAGCGAAATTATCTACTTCTATTTGCCCTTCTATCATGCGACTGTCGAGCATATCTCGACCTTTAACGTTGCCCGAAGCCCTGCCGCCAAACTGCAATACGGGGATGTTGAGTATGTCGAAAACATACGCAAGTTCAATGTTTTTGAGATTAATATTAATAGTATCGCGCGAATTGTCGGCAATAATTCCATTAATTAAGAGCGATTGGGTATGGTTTTCGATTTTGAGATTGTTGATTGTTATTTTATCGCCTACAACAGTAACCGATGTCGGATTAATATTCCATAGCGTATCTTTGAGTATGATTTGCGACTCCGGCACGGTTATTTTAGTACGCAAAACGGGCTTGCCGTCGTCGGTTTTGAAGTTGTCGAACGTCGTTTGTGCCGTCAGCGCGGCTTCATAACGCTCATCTTTGTCGTTAGTCCACATCAAGCCCGTATTTACGGTATTATTTTGTATGAAAGCGTTTAGTTGCAGATAGTTATGAAGATTATTTTTATTGCGGTGAGTGGCATTGAGGTGGATGTTGACGGCGTTGTCGGTGTTTTCGATGTTCAAATGTCCGTCGGCAAAAGATGCGCCTGCAAAGCGAAAGCCGGGAATATTAACATTTGCGCCGAAACTGTTTTCGAGGTTGTTGTAATGGCCTTTTATTTGGGACTGACCGGTAAATACGACGGGCAATTTTAAGGCGGAAGAGATGTTTTCGGTATTGTTGAGAGTGAAGTCAAAGTTGAAAGAAGTAACTGTCGGCGAATCTTCTATTGGCTTTATGGCAGGCGATAAGGCTGGCAAATAAGTCGCAATAATATTTTGCATTTCGTTGGCGAGAGAGCGATAAGAAAACGTTCCGTTCATTTCGCCGTTGAGGACGTCTGACGTTATGACAAGTCGTTTGCGGAGAGTATCGGTAACGATAGATTCGATATCTAAATTGTTGATTACAAACCTGTCGGCAGAGGCGCTTAATGCTACGCTGTCGAAACGGATATATCCGTTGAAATTGTCGGGATTGTTGCCGGTAAAATTGGCGTTGACGTTAAGCGCTATTTCAGGGTTTGGACGGTCGGAACGGTCGGCAAGATGCAGTTGTACAGGTCTGAAATCCCGAATATCAGCCGAGAAATCAAATTCGGGACGCTCTCCGGCACGGCTAAAAAGCCCCTGAGCGTTAAGTTTGATGTTTTCGTCGGCAATGTTGACAAGTCCTTCGAACTCGTCTTTTTTGAATTTGCCCGAAAGGAAAATGTTTGAGTAATTATAGCCGTGATAGTCAAAATGGCTTATTCGAGCATTGACGGTGCAGGTAAACGGATGATTAACAGTTTGTTGAAAGTCGATGGCGGCGTTGAAAGCGGCATTACCGAAATCGGAACCGTCAACAAGCAGACGGTTGAGTTGCAGTTCGTCGGAATTGACGCTGCCCTGCATCATGAGCAACGTATCGGCATGACGTTTAATCTCCATATCAATATCTATCTTGCCGACAGGCGTATTGAGATTGCCGGAGGCTGTCATGTTGTCGGTATAACCGCTGATTTCGCCGGCAAACGTCAACAGTCCGAGTTTCGCGATATGTTCGGGCAGCACAAAACCGGCAACACTTTGGCAAATATGCTTCAATTCGTTGGTTGACGTTGCCGAGTGGCGCACATTGCCTTTGATATACATCCTGTCGTCGTTTGCCGCCAAACCGTGTATTTGTAAAGAGCCGTTAAAAGTTGTATTTTCACCGTATTTTAATTTCACATCGTTGATAGACAGGTTGTTGATAAAGCCGTTGATATTGCCCGAAAGATTAAATTTGTTGGGTAGCGAGCCGAGTTGCGGCACAAGCGAAGCGAGGTCGGAAGGAGTAATAATCGACGGTGCGACGGTAATGTTAAGCGCGGCGCCGTCGATATTTTGAATTGCTCCTGTAATGCTTGCTTCGGGTATTTTGAGCGTTGAATGCGGCATTCTCACAACGAGGTCGGCGAGGTGTAGAGAATCGGGTTTGCCTGTCAGAACGGCAGTGATATTGTTTGCCGTAAGACCTGATATATCATTGAAACCCAAAGAGTTAATCCTTATATCAATACTGTCTCGGCTGTAATGTCGCAGCGACAGTCCGCCTCTTATATCGGTAATCGTTTTGGAAACGTTTCCGACATCATAACCAAAAGTTCCTTTTCTAAGCAGTATCGAATTAATTTGCAGATTAGCAGTGCTTTCGGGGTTGGCATTTTGGGATAGCGCGTCGATGATATGTTTGATATTCAAATCGCTGTGGGGCGCAGGTTTGCTGATATTTATGTCGAAATCAAAGAGGCGCACTGTTGTAAGGACGATTTTGCTTTTGAGCAGCGGCAGCAGTTCAAATCCGACGGTAATGTTGTCGGCGGTCAGTGCGGGGATATGAGAGCGGTCATAAACGGTAACATTGTTAAGATTGGCTCTGTAAAGCCATTTGATGTTAACATTGTCGATACTGACGTCCGTATTAAGCATTATCGTCAGTTTATTTTGTGCAAAAGCAGTTACTTTACGCTGAACGGCAGGTATTTTCAGCGCAATGTTCGGCAGTACGAAGCCAATAATAAATAGCGACAGTACAACGACGGCGGTTATTTTCAGTATCTTTTTGATAATAAGGAAGTTTGAATTAGTGATTTCCAGCGATATTCTTCTTCCGAGAGATAATTTCGGATGTCGGCAAGGGTTTCTTTGCCGTAGAGATAGTTGAGCAATACGTTGTCGCCAACGAGCAGTTCGATGGCCGTGCGGTCATTGCCGGCTTCGTATTTGCCGGGGCGAAAGGCGAAATCGCTACAGTTTTCGGCTATGAAGCGTATGATTTTCAATGCGTGCAGCAAAGCGTGATAGTTGTTGGCGGGCTGTCGCAGCAACTGAAATCCGAAGCAGACTTGGTCTTTATATTTGTGGAAAGTAGGAATAAAACGGTGCCACCGCAGCAGTGCGCCGGGGTCGTAGAGCGGATGCGCAGGGTCGTTCCAGCCGTTGAAATTATGTTTGCGGTTATAGTCAGCAACAGATTCCATCCACGGTGCGCCGAATACTTCAAACGGTCGCGTAGTGCCGCGTCCTTCGCTTACATTAGTGCCTTCCCAGAGGCACTGACCGGAGTAGAAGTCGGCGGTAAACAATCCCGGAATGTTGGGCGACGGCGGAATAGCCCACGGCTCAATGCCGCCGACAGTGCGTTTAGACACAATATTGAGCGGAAAATCAGCCTGTAATTCGGTATAAAGATATGCTGCAACCTCGCCAAACGAAAGTCCGTAGCGATGAGGCAAACCGGATATGCCGATAAATGATGAGTATTCGGCTTTCAGGGGTGTGCCTTCGACATGCTTGCCGGCAGGATTTTCGCGGTCTATGACCCATACCGGCAACATTGAAGCGCTGTTTTTCAACCTCATGAAGATATTGCGAAGCGTCGAAAGATATGTATAATAGCGTACACCGACGTCTTGAAGGTCAACTATCAGTGCGTCGAGGTCGTTAAGTTTGGCGTCGTTGGCCGACAGGGATGCCTCATCGGAACCGTATAGCGACACAAACTCGCAGCCCTCAAAGCCTAATCGGTCGTAAGCCGACGAATCGTCTAACTTCACCTGGTCTTGCAGTTCGCCGAAAAGACCGTGTTCGGGCATAAAAACACGTTTCAAAATGCCGAGACGGTAGAAAGTCTCAAACAGATACTCGCCTGTCTGCGGATGCCATGCCGTTTGATTGCATACTATACCTACTTTGTTGCCTGTCGACTCTTCCCATACGGGATTATTGAAGTATCTAATCATGATGCCTGTTTCTTTCTTTTTATTTTGTTATAGAACCCGCAAATGTAGCGATTTTTTTTGAATTTGTATTTGCGGGGTATAATTCGGTTCAAAAAAAGGTACCCCAAACCCTTGCAGTGGTTTTAAACCCTGCAAGCGGTTGTCGTGCGAATCTTCCTACCCAAACCCTTGCAGTGGTTTTGAACCCTGCAAGCGGTTGTCGTGCGAATCTTCCTACCCAAACCCTTGCAGTGGTTTTGAACCCTGCAAGCGGTTTGGAGCTTACATCCGTCATTGGTAGTGGTTAACGGTTTGCGATTTCCAGCCTCTGACCGTCGGTGAGAAGGCGGGTACGCAGCTGTTCATACGGCAGTTGCTGGACGGAACATTTGTTTTTGTTTGACAAACAGGCTGCCGTAGCGGCGCTCTGACCGAGAAGCATGAAGACCGGCTCCATACGTATTGAGCCGAAAGCGATATGCGAGCAACTGACGCACACCGGTACTAACAGGTTAGTACACTCGGCGGTTTTAGGCGTTAGCGAGCCGTAATCGATGCTGTAAGGTTTTTTGACGCCGACGCCGATGTCGCCCTCATTTTGCACATCGCCCTGACTATTGACAAAACGCCTTACATTGTGAGAATCAAGACCATAAGACCCCATTCCGACAGGGTGAGGCGGCTGACGGCGACCGAGACATTCGTGTTCCGTAGTTATATATTCGCCTATCATCCGGCGGGCTTCACGAACATATATCTGATGAGGCCAGTTTCCGTTGTCGGTAAATTCATCCTTTGCCAAACCCCACTCACTCATTTCAAGACGCACGTCTTCAGGTACTTGCATGTCGTTGGCGATATAGTAAAACCATCCCATCTCATAGTTTTGATGTTCGCGGAGTATCTCTTTGCGACGCTCGTAAGTAGCTTCGGGATAGTCATAGTTCATACCTATAAAATCGGTGCTGAAAGGTCCGTGATTGTTGGTATCGGTCTTGCGGTTGGGGATAGGGTCAAATTTTTGAAACGTCTCGCGCCAGCCGGTATCAAAAACACGTCGCAACAGTTCATAATTTTCCGGATTATAACCGTCGGGCTTACCGAAAGGCGTGCGGTTGTCGGGATTGTTAGTCAGGCACATACGATAGCAATATGCTTGAATACGATTGTCGCCTTCGCCGTTGACGCCCTCGCCGGAGGTATCGATAAAAGGCAGCAAACCGCTCGTCGAATCTCCCTCAATGCGGTAAGGCGAGACTGGCTTCTTAAAATAATGCCCGTGCTGATAAACTCCGTACTGATTGCCGTTCCATTTTTCATCGTAAGTAGAGTTTGATTCTCGCCCGATATGATAGCTAACGCCTGCCGCCGCCATAAGATCGCCCTCATAGGTGGCGTCGATAAACATACGGCCGTGATAAGTAATGCTATCTAACGTAGTGATAGACACTATTTTAGATACATCTTTGACGACGCCTTTTTCTCTGTCGAGCAACGCTCCGCGAACAACCGTTATTTTCAACTCCTTAACCCATTCGTCAAAGACACGCTCGGCTACGTGCGGCTCGAAAATCCACATCGTACTGTCGCTGTGAAGCATCGCGCGCGTGCCTTGCCCTTCGTTGCCGTATTCGTCGCGACGTTCCCAGCGCCATGTCTCATCTTTCTGATATTCAAGGTAAACACGTCTGTAAAACTCGCGTGCCAGACCGCCGATAGAGCCGGTATTACCGGAATCGGTAAAACCCAAGCCGCCACTCGTCAAGCCGCCGAGATGTTTGTCGGGCGAAACAATAATTACCGACTGCCCCATCCTACGCGCCTGCACAGCCGCCGTAACAGCAGCAGAAGTGCCGCCGTAAATAACTATGTCATAGACTTTTACGTTACTACAACTCTCAAAGCATCCTGCAATAATGATGCTTAACAAAGACAATACAAAAGAATAGATTTTCATATAATTTTTAATTTTTTTGCTGCAAATTTATAAATAATTTTTTTATTTCAAAAATTATTCTTACCTTTGCGGCGATTTTCACACCTATCGGGGCATTAGCTCATCCGGCTAGAGCGTCAGACTGGCAGTCTGAAGGTGATCGGTTCGAGTCCGATATGCTCCACAATCAATCTTGACAATCAAGCACATATACGCATCGGGGACTAAATCAGGGACTAAACGGTAATATGTTTAAAACTCATATTAAAATTTAACTCCTATGTTCACAATCTTCAAAAAACAGTCTCAAAGCATCCGAATCACGGACTTCATCTATCAATACATATCAAAATCAAAGCGTCTGAATATTGGAAAGAAACGTCAGTATCGCAACCTTACGCGGCATCTTAACGATTTTGAGCGGCAAACAGGAATCTGTCCGATGTCCGATGCTTTCACGGAGCAGGTCGCTGAAGAGTTCATCCTGCACCTGCGAACAAAGAAACGCACCGACCGCCGCGCCAGATATGGGCGCACCTGCAAAACCCTGTGTTTGCTTCATGGGAAAAAATTTTTATCTTTGCATTCAATTAACACTATCAATAATGCAAGCAACAGATCCATATTATCAGTTAGCGAAGCATATCCT
>JAITHS010000082.1 GCA_031279875.1 Tannerella sp. | reverse complement strand
TCTTTTGTGCGAAGCCGACGGAATGCTTTACACCCGCTACGTAGGCGGTCAGATAGTGCGTATCAATCCCGAAACGTGGGAAGCAAAAACACTTGGTATGACGCCTGTAGGAATTGCTTACGGAATGGCATTTCATCCTATAAAGAAGCATGAATTGTGGATTGGATACGAAGCGTTAGTAACCCCGACGGTAGCCGAAGCCGCCAACGGAATATACACGCTTAACGTACTCGACGAATCGCGTGTTGAAGACAACATTCTCGGAACGTTGAAGAAAATCTCTGCGCCCATATCATCAACCGGAGGACACCGAGACGGACCTATTGAGCAAGCATTATTTTATGGTATCAGAATGATAAACTTTGACGCCGACGGCAATCTATACATTGGCGACTGCCGCAATCACTGCATCAGAATGGTCAACACATCAACGATGATGGTATCCACATTGCTTGGCGTTCCGGGTGTTGCCGGTTTTCAGGACGGAGCGAGAGAAGACGCCATGTTTAACACCCTTCACGGAATCGTTACCGATCCTGACGGAATAATCTATACAGCCGATTATCATAACAACAGAGTAAGAAGAATTGCCATCGAATAAACCAAACTATAATAACATGAAGAAAATAACATATATTCTCATCCTCTTATTGTCGGTAAGTATGGCAATAAAGGCACAGCAGACACAACCGGCACAGCAGGCGGTTATTAACGTATCGGGAACGGTTATAGACGCATTGACCGGCGAAACATTGCCCGGTGTAACGGTAGTAATAAAAGGAAAAGTAGGCGGCAGCATAACCGACGGCGATGGTAATTTTGCCGTCAAAGCGTTGCGCGGAGAGTGGGTCATCTTCAATTACATCGGCTACAAACCGTTTGAATATCTTGTAACCGGCGATATTAAAGGCCTTAAAATCAACCTTACCGAAGAAGTACAGCAGATAGACGAAGTAGTAGTAACGGCGGTTGGTGTTCAGCGAAAGATTTCCACTCTTGCGGCCATTTCGTCGGTCGATTCGAAAGACTTGCAGGCACCTGCGCCGTCGATTACCAATCTGTTAGGCGGCAGGGCGGCAGGCGTGTTTACGTTGCAAAGCAGTGGCGAGCCGGGCAAAAACCTTGCAGAGTTCTGGGTACGCGGTATCGGCACATTCGGTGCCAACAGCAGCGCATTAGTGTTGATAGACGGTCTTGAAGGCGACATCAACTCGATAGACCCCGCCGATGTAGAGAGTTTTTCGGTATTGAAAGACGCCTCTGCGACAGCCGTTTACGGAGTACGCGGCGCTAACGGCGTAGTACTGATTACGACCAAACGCGGTCAGGCAGGCAAACTATCGATAACCGGTCGCGCCAACTACACACTGTCTCATCTGCGCCGTTTGCCGGAATATCTTCGCGCCTACGACTATGCACTTCTCGCCAACGAAGCACGCGAGGTAAGAGGAGAAACGCCGTTGTATAAAAAGATATACCTCGACGTTATCAGAGACGGTTTAGACCCCGATTTCTATCCCGACATCAGTTGGCAAGACGAAATCATCAATCCCTTATCGTTCAAGCAGACATATTATGTGAGCGGACGCGGCGGCGGCGATATATCACGTTATTTTGTCAGTCTCGGCGGGTCGAGCGAGTCGGCGGCATACAAAGTTGACAAGTCGAATCCGTATTCAACCAACGCCGGTTATAACACATATTCGTTTCGCATCAATCTCGACATCGACTTGACCAAGACGACGCAGTTGAAGTTTAATTCCGACGCATATTTGTCGGTCAACGACCGTCCGGGCAACGTAACCAACACCGACGATTTATGGCGCTGGCAAGCCGAACTGACGCCGTTAGTATTTCCGATACGTTATTCCAACGGAGATTTGCCGTCGCTTAGTTCGGGCAATATTTCGCCATACGTGGCTATCAATTATTTCGGTAAGACGAAGATGACGCAATACACATCGAAGTTTTCGATGGCGGTAGAGCAGGATTTGCGCTTTATCACCGAAGGATTAAAACTCAAAATATTAGGTGCTTATGACCGTAACGGCGGTTATATTGAGACCCGCACATATCATCCGGCGCTGTATCTCGCCATAGGGCGCAACAACTACGGCGAATTAGTTACTCGCGAAACGGTAGCGGCATCGACGCAGGAAAGTTACACATTCTACAACAACACCGGCGGTTATGACCAGTTTCGCAGATTGCAGTTTGAGACTACGCTCAACTACGACCGCGTGTTCAACAACGACCATCGCGTCGGCGGTTTGGCATATTTGCATTTGAGCGATCAGTTTTCGTCGCAGCAATCAAACGAGAGCGAGATGAACGGTTTATCAGCCAATTATGCTCAGATACCGCGTCGTTATTTAAGGCTTACCGGTCGTTTGGCGTATGGCTATAAAGACACCTACATGATTGATTTCAACTTCGGATATACCGGCACCGAAAACTTTATGCCCGGGAGACAGTACGGTTTTTTTCCTGCTATTGCGTTAGGCTGGGTGCCGTCGAGTTACGATTGGGTAGCGGAAAACATGAGTTGGGTTAACATGTTTAAGATACGAGGCTCTTATGGGACGGTAGGTAACGACCGTATCGGCGGGCGTCGTTTTCCGTATCTCAACCGCGTCTCTCAGGGCGAATACTCGGTATGGGGAGGCGCTGTGCTGCCTGTTATAACCGTAGCCCGTGTAGGCGCCGACAATCTTGTATGGGAGCGAGCGCTCAAAACCGACATCGGCATTGACGCTCAAATGTTTGGTAACGCATTAACATTTACCGTTGATTTTTTCCACGACAAGCGTAACGGCATCTTTCAGGAGCGCGTACAGGTACCGGGGTATGCCGGATTGACAAACAATCCTTACGGCAATGTCGGCAGCATGGTCAGTTGGGGTTCCGACGGTACGGCTTCATATACATTTAATATAAATAAGGATGTCGGCATCACTCTTCGCGGCAATTATACATATTCTCAAAACAAAGTACTTAATTATGAGAAACTTTACGAAGAATATCCGTACAAAGATTATACCGGTTTGCCCAACAACATAGTACGCGGCTATCAGTGTGAAGGATTTTTCAAAGACGAAGCCGACATACTTTACAGCGCCAAGCAAAATTGGGGTACCGTAAAGCCGGGCGACCTTAAATATAAGGATATAAACGGCGACGGCGTTATCAACGACGAGGATATAGTACCTATCTCATATCAGCAGATGTTTCCGTTGCTTGTTTACGGTTTCGGCGGTCAGGTTTCGTATAAAGACTTATCGCTTGGAGTATTGTTTAAAGGCACGGGCAAGGTAGATTATTTCCGTAACAATACCGGTTATATACCGTTTAATCAGAATAATTTGGGGAATATTCTCACACAATTTAAAGACCCTTCAACGCGCTGGATACCGCTTTGGTATGCTCAGGAACACGGCATCGACCCGTCGCTTGCCGAAAATCCCAACGCTCAACTGCCCCGACTTCAATACGGCGGCAACAGCAACAACTCACAGTTGTCGGATTTCTGGAAAGGCGACGCCCGCTATCTGCGATTGCAGGAAGTAACGCTCAACTATAATGTAAGGCACAAGCTACTGCAACGTGCTGGAATAGCGTCTCTCGACCTTCAATTAGTAGGCAACAACCTATACATTTGGGACAAAGTAAAAGATTTTGACCCCGAACAGGCAAACAGAGTCGGCAAAGTATATCCGATACCTGCAACATATTCATTTCAGTTATATATCAACATGTAAATTATGAAACATACATTTATTTTAGTCATACTCGCGTTGGCATCGTCATGCGATTATTTGAGTATCAATGATTACATCGATAACGATTTGGCTATTGATACTATTTTCACACAAAAGCGCTACATTGAGGCTTATATGTGGGGCGCTACGACATATCTGCCCGATGAAGGGGCTATTTTCAGCAATCCTTATACTCCCGGTCCGATGGCTACCGACGAGGCCTTTTGCGAGTTCAACTCAGGAGAATTTCAGGGTATGGGTTTTGTTCTTGGAGAGCGTAACGAAACGTCGCTCGGCTCGTTTGACAAATGGCATACGTGGTATCAGGTTATACGTCAGTGTAATACGATATTTAACCGTATGGACGAGGTGCGCGACTGGACTATATCGGAACGTCAGCGTATAGTGGCTTATACACGTTTTATTCGCGCTTATGCTTATTATCTGCTGCTGATGAACTACGGTCCGGTAGTGCTGTTGGGCGATGAAGTGGTAGAAAACAACGAAAACATTGCCTATTACGACCGTCCGCGCGATTTATACGACGACTGCGTAGAATATATCTGTTCCGAGTTTGAAGAAGCCTCCCGCGACATGCCTTACAGCGTTGCGTCGGTAGTAGAGTTCGGACAGCCTACCAAAGGCGCCGCGCTCGCATTAACGGCACGTTTGCGGCTGCAACATGCCAGCAATCTCTATAACGGCGGTAACGCTGCACGGATGTATTTCGGCAACTGGATACGCAAAACCGACGGTAAGCATTATATACAGCAGACTTATGACCGGCGTCGATGGGCTGTTGCCGCCGCTGCCGCCATAAGAGTTATCAATCTAAAAGATGATGCCGGTACCAATCTGTATGAACTGCACACCGTTTTGAAAGATAATAAGACCCCGCCGCTGTCGGAAAACACTTCCGACCCCGATTATCTTAATCTTTATCCGCTCGGCGCCGACGGTATCGACCCGTATCATTCTTACGCCGACATGTTCAACGGCGAAGCGGTGGCAAGCGTCAACAAAGAGTTTATCTGGGCGCGCACGTCATCGTCGATTACAAACTTTACCCGCTATACTTTTCCTAACGCTAACGGAGGATATAACGGAGCATGTGTTACTCAAAAGATTATCGACGCTTACGAGATGGCCGACGGACGTTCTATCGACGCTTCGAGCGAAGAATATCCGTACTCCGAAGCCGGCTTTACAACTACTGCCCGCGAGATGTATAACGGTTACAGGCTCAACGCCGGCGTTTACAACATGTATAACAATCGTGAAGCCCGCTTTTATGCTTCTATCGGTTTCAGCGAATGCTTTTGGGAGATGGCTTCGACAACCGACGTGGCGCAGAAAAATCTCACCATAACGTATTATTCGGATGCCCCCAACGGCAAGGAATTAGTCAGCAACTCTTCTTATTATCCTATTACGGGTTATGTTATGCGCAAGTATAATCATCCCAACGATGCGTGGGCAGGCGAGGCGGCGAGACGTATTGCTAAGACATATCCCATAATCCGGCTGGCAGAGATAATGCTGTCATACGTAGAGGCGTTGAACGAGTTGGGCAGCGAAGCGTTTACTGTCGATGTTGACGGCGAGCAGCAAACTTTTAGCCGCGATATTGAGCAGATACGGAAATATTACAATCAGGTACGCTACCGTGCCGGTTTGCCCGGATTGACCGATTTCGATTTGGGCGATTATAACATCGTTTTGAGCAAAATAAAACGAGAGCGTATGATAGAATTTCTGTTTGAGAACCGTCGCTATTTTGATGTCCGTCGCTGGGGCGATTACGAATTGTCGGAAAGCGCTACCGTGATGGGCATGAATACTGCTTCTCCGAAAGATGCGTATTATCAGCGCGTTGTGCCGGGCAGTTCAAGAATATCCCGTCGCGTTGTTGACCGCAAGATGATATTTCTTCCGTTACCTAAAACAGAGTTGAAACGTCTTCCCGCTTTTGACCAGAATCCGGGATGGTAAGGATTGTAAACCAAATTAATAATTAAAACAATGAAACAAAGAAATATAATAACAATAATAGCGGTATCAATAGCGATTACCGCTTGCGAGCGCGACGAAATATTCGAGCGCGAACAGTATAAGCACGTCATAGCTATCGTTAGCGAAGGCTCAACAAATATCTTTGCCGAAGAGCATGACCTTTCGATAATCGACGGCGACGGTTTCACCGAAGGCTATATCGGGGCGTCGTGCGGAGGAGCGTTGCCGACCGACCAAACGGCTACGTTGACAGTTATGGAAGATGCCGAGTTGCTATCGAAATACAACAACGATAATTTCGCAACCGAATCCTATAAATACGCCCGCTATTTGCCTTCCGACAGGTATAAAATCGACAACCCCTCTATCATCATCCCCAAAGGCGAGCGTAACGGAAGGATGAAAATAAAGGTCAAAGCCGCCGGATTATCTCCCGATTCGGTATATTTTCTTCCTCTTCGTGCGGTGAGGTGTTCGGCTTATGAGTTGAATCCTAATAAAAGCACGGTGCTGTATCGTGTTTATATGAAGAATTTCTGGTCGTCGGTCAAATCTGTTTCCGTTTATTCGCATCGAGGCGTAAAAACAGAGAAAGGCACTTCAACAGGCATTAACACGATGATGACTAAAAGCCTCTATCCCCTGTCGGGAAATGAGGTGAGGATGATAGCCGGTAATAAGGTGATTTCGGAATTGACTGCCGAAATTCTCGAAAAATGGGCTGTCAAACTATCTGTTGACAATAGCGGCAACGTAACAGTAAGCCCTTGCAGCAGTAGCCGTTTCGGAATGAAGGTAACGCAAGTTGACGGCGATCCTGATTATCCCAACGTATTCAAACTGTTAGACAACGGATACGGAAAGATTTACAAAACATTTCTCCTCAACTATGACTATACCGATCCCGACGAGGGCGTTACATATAATATTAAGGAAGAATTAAAAGTTGAACATATAATAACCGTAAAATAATGAAACAAATATATTATTATCTTTTCGCTCTCTTATTATCGGGATGCGTACAGTACGACAAATTTAACATCACCGAGAAGCCGTTTGTTGACAAAACATCGGTAGAACTTTACATCGGTCAGGGCGCAGGAGAACACAGCCAAATGCAGTTGCAGAGTAGCCCTGCCGATAAACAGTTTGTATGGACAAGCCTCGACCCGTCGGTAGCAACAGTATCACAAACGGGTCTGATAACGGCCGTAAGCGAAGGCTTTGCAGAGATAACGGTAGCGTCGGCTAACGACCGGACGCGCATCAATGTATGGGTGCGCAAGTGGGTGCCGTTAGAAGATTTTACGCTCGACAAAGTTACTGTTAGCGTTAAACGATTGGGCAAAATACAGGTCATGTCAAGCCCTGTGCCGCAGAACGCTTCTGTAATGGCAGTCGAATGGTCGTCGTCGAACCCCGCCGTCGCTGCTGTATATGAACACGGCTGGATAACGGGTAACGAAATCGGTACAGCCGTTATCACTGCCGTCGCAGCAGGCAAGACAAGGCAGATAGAAGTGGAAGTTGTACAGGAATTGGTGAAATATCCGCGCGCTAAATGGACGTTCCCAGGATATACTACCGCCAGCAATAATCCGCAGATAGGGTACAGTTCGCATCAGTCGTCCTATCCTATTATGAACCTGCTCGACGGTAGCGCTACGACGTTCTGGCACGCAGCATACAGCGGAGCATACGTGTCGAACTATCCGCACTGGTTCATAATCGACATGCACCGCACTTCGACGGTAGTAGAAATAATGCTTCAACGACGTCAAAACTTTGTATCCGTCAACGGCTTCTATTTCTATACCTGCCCCGACGTTGCCGTCAACGAAAATGACCCCGTAGATGGCTATCCGTGGGTCTATCAAGGTGAGTACGAGTTTGATTCTTCCATCAACGACGAACAGCGCTACATAATCCCCAACGCTCCCAACGCCCGCTACTTGAAGATGTATTTCGATACGAACCACAAAACCCCCGGCGCTCCTAATAATTATGCCCAACTTGCTGAGTTTGCAGTGTATGGATACTGATGAATTACGAATTAAGAATTACGAATTAAGAATTATGACAAGAGTATATTTTTTATTATTGATAGCAGCGTGGCTGTCGGCAAATTGTACTGCCCAGATGATAGAGGTCGAATTGAGCAGTTTAGACATGGAAGCGTTTTACTCCGGTGCAATAAAAGCCGGAGCAAATCTTAACATTGACGGTAAACCGCTTTCCATAGCCGGAACTGTCTATGATAAAGGAGTCGGCACAAGAGCCGGCGGAGAAGTTCATATCCGTTTGGACGGACGTAAAGGGCGCTTTACAGCTCTCGCAGGTGTTGACGACAATGCCCGAAAAGGCTCCGGAGTTATCTTTTATGTCTTTACCAATCGTGGCGTTGCCTTTAGCAGCGACGTCATAAAGTATGGTGATGCCCCCAAACCGGTTGACATAGATCTGAAAGGCGTTACCGACATGTATCTTGTTATTGCGGCGTCGGCTGAGACTACCATCAACTACAAGGGGGCATACGCCGACTGGGTAAATGCGAAGTTTGAGGTGCAAACGCCGCCCATTGCCGTGAAAGACAAGCCGGAAGCGCCATATATTCTGACGCCGCCTCCTGCTGCCGTGCCACGTATCAACGGCGCAAAGATTACAGGTGCATCGGCAGGCAAACCTTTTCTGTTTACGATAGCTGCTACGGGCGAACGTCCTATGAAGTTTACCGCCGAGAATTTGCCCGAAGGTTTATCTCTTCATGCCGAAACAGGCGTTATCACCGGCGTATGTAATCATCAGAAAGCGTACCGTGTACCGATAGCAGCAAGCAACGGCGCAGGCACCTGCCGCGACACGCTCGAAATCGTAATCGGAGGCGGACTGGCGCCAACGCCTCACATGGGATGGAACAGTTGGTATATTTATCAGTTAGGCATTACTCAGGACATAATGGAACGTAGCGCCAAGGCGTTGTATGACCACGGATTAGTCAATTTCGGATATGCCTACGTCAATATCGATGACGGCTGGGAAATCAAAAGAAACAGCGACGACCCTGTCATCGGCGGTCCCTTACGTCATCCCGACGGCACTATCCGCACCAATCTTAATTTCCCCGATATGAAAAAGATGACCGACTATATCCACAGTTTAGGACTTAAAGCAGGATTGTACTCCTCGCCCGGCCCCTTTACCTGCGGACGCTATGCCGGCTCGTTTGAACACGAAGAACAGGACGTAAAAACATTTGCCCAATGGGGCTTCGATTTTCTCAAATACGACTGGTGTACCTATCAAAACAGAAGAGAAGCAATCGACGGACCATTGGACGACCTGAAAAAACCTTATCTCCTTATATCGAAATTTCTAAGCGAAGCGTCGCGGGATATTGTGTTAAACATGTGTCAGTATGGGATGGGAGACGTATGGAAGTGGGGAAAGGACGTTGGAGGCCACTCATGGCGTACTGCCGGCGATTTGGGTCATAATACTCAGGAACTGTCAACTGCGATGTTTAATGTCGGCTTCTTTCAGGAACAAATCCGCGAATATTCCGGTCCCAACGGCTGGAACGACCCCGACTATCTGTTGTTCGGCAATATCTGGGACTGGAAAAACAGCAAAGTAGTCCCGTCGCCGTTCTCGCCCAGCGAGCATTATAGTTGCATGACTCTGTGGTGTATGATGGCGGCTCCACTCATTTTCAGCGGCGAGATTATTGCGCTCGACGACTTTACCAAAAATGTCCTTTGTAATGCCGAAGTGATAGATGTTAATCAGGACAAACTCGGCAAACCGGGTTACAGCATCTATAAGCGCGATTTCATTGAAATATGGAAAAAAGATTTGTCGGACGGCAACACGGCAATTGCCGTTTTCAACCGCCGTCCGTTGTCGGCAAAAGTAAAAGTGGACTGGAAAGAACTCGGCTACGAAGGTAAATACATGCTTCGCGACCTCTGGCGACAAAAGGATTTGGGTACAACATCCAAAGTCGGTTCATTCGATATTCCTTCACACGGATGCATAATGCTTAAAATAGTGAACACAGCCCCAGCCGCCGCAAACACAATCGACAAGCGCCTAACGGTAGAACGTGTAGCCCAATGGGAAAAGGAAACCGGCTGGCTTTCGGGCGTCAATTACATCGTTTCTGATGCCATTAACTCAATAGCCATGTTCGACAAAAGCAGTTACAATGCCGAACTTATCGACAAAGAACTGACCCTTGCCGAAGAACTTGGCTTTAACTGTATCCGCGTGTTGGTGCCTTATGCTGTTTATGCCGACGACCCCGATTGGTTGCTGACAACTTTCGACAAATTTCTGTCGATATGCTCAAAACATCGCATCACGGTTATGCCGACTTTGTTTGATGACTGTACTTTCGACAACAATCAGCCCAAAGCAGGCAAACAGCCGGAGCCGATTATAGGCTGGTATTCGTCATACTGGTCGCCGTCGCCCGGCAAACAGATGGTTGACGACGAGTCATCGCATCCGCTATTGGAACGTTATGTCAAAACTTTTATGGAACGCTTCAAGAACGACCCGCGTGTTGCCGTCTGGGACGTGTATAACGAACCCACCGGCTCGAAATCATCGCTCGTGCTGGTCGCAAAAGTATTCCGCTGGGTGCGGGAAATCAATCCGTCGCAGCCGATTACCGTTGGTACGTGGAAAGAAAAATTAAAAGACCTCAATGATTTGATTCTCAACAATTCCGACATCATTTCCTTTCATTGCTACGGCGATGCTAACGTAATGAAAACAACTATTGAACGCTTGAAAGCCTACAACCGACCTGTCGTCTGCACTGAGTGGATGCACCGTCCAAGAAAATCTACCGTTGCCAATATTATGCCGATATTGAGTGAACAGCAGGTGGGTAGTTTTCTGTGGGGATTGGTGAACGGCAAAACGCAAACACATCTCACTTGGGGACATCGCCCCGAACATTTGCCTTACACCGGCGTGTGGCAGTGCGATTTGTTTCACTCCGACTTCAAACCATACGACGAAGCCGAACTGAACATTATCCGACAAGTGAATGGCAAACTTCGCTAAACCCTTGCAGTGGTTTTAAACCCTGCAAGCGGTTTTTCGGCAACAACCCTTGCAGTGGTTTTAAACCCTGCAAGCGGTTTTT
>JAITHS010000139.1 GCA_031279875.1 Tannerella sp. | reverse complement strand
TTAGTTATTATACCGATTCATCGTCGCGTCAACGCCTTGCAAGCAGAAACTGCGTACCATCTCGGCGGCTGTCTTGACTTTTTCGGGCAATGCTGCTTCCTCGTCGTCCTTAAAACGGCTTAACACATAATCATATTGTTTGCTTTGATGAAAGTCGTTGCCGATACCGCACCGCAACCGTGCATATACCTGAGTACCAAGTATTTCTTCGATATTGCGCAAGCCGTTATGTCCGCCGTGGCTGCCTTTCGGCTTCATCCGCAAGGTACCGAAAGGCAGTGCGAAGTCATCAACTACTACGAGTAACTGTTCCACCGGCAATGCTTCTTTTTGCAGTCGGTATCTGATGGCGTTGCCGCTGAGGTTCATATACGTATTAGGCTTTAACAGAACGAGTTCGGCATTTTTAACACGCATACGTGCTATGGCGCCATATCGTTCTTCGGTAAAGGCAACATCGGCAGAGGCGGCCAACTCGTTGACCACCCTGAAGCCGATATTATGGCGCGTACCCCAATACTCCTCGCCGATATTACCTAATCCTGTTATCAGAAATTTCATTTATTATTTCGATGCCGTAGTAGCGGCGCTCTGTGCTGCACGGGTCATTTTGACCATACAAACGACGGCGTTCTTGGGGCTGATGAGTTCGATGTTGTCATACTGCAACTCTCCAACCTTGATGACCTTGCCGAGTTCGAGATGGTCGATACTGACTGCCAACTGTTCGGGAATAGCGTTTGCCGGACCCTGAACCTTGAGTTTGCGCATCGACTGGTTTAACTTACCGCCTGCACGAACTCCCGCAGCATGACCTGTTAATACTATCGGTACTTCCATCTGTACCGGCTTGTTGTCGAATACTTCCAGAAAATCAAGATGCAGAATATCATCCGTAACAGGGTGATACTGTGATTCTTTCAGTATAGCCTTAACAGTTTTTGCGCCCTTAATGGCTATCTCTACAAGATAGATGTCGGGCGAGTAAATAAGTTTGCGTACGCCTTCAAACGAGACCGTCAGGTCTGTAACGACGATGCCTTTGTCTTTACCTATCGCGACGATTTTCTCGCCCGGCATCAGAGAGCCTTTGTAAGGCAACTCAACCGGTTGCTGTCCGTAAAGTACGGCGGGAATAAACCCGCTCTTGCGAAGTTCTTTTGACGCCTTCTTGCCAATGTCGGTACGCGGCGTTCCTTCTAAATTAAATGTCTTCATTTTTAATAAGTTGTGTTACTCAAAATTAGTAAATTCTTGCTTCCTAATTCCCCATCACACTACGACAGGCTCTAAAAAAGCGCCGCAAAGGTACGAATAATTTTTGAATTTACAAAAAAATTAATACCTTTGCGCCGTAAAAATTAACGATAAATGAACTATGCTTTGGTAACAGGCGGGTCACGAGGTATCGGACGCGCTATTTGTATCGAATTGAGTAACAGAGGTTTTGCTGTTCTCATCAATTATACTTCCAACGAAGAAGCGGCTCTCGAAACCAAATTCCTCGTTGAGGCTGACGGTGGCGTTGCCGAACTGCTGCGGTTTGATGTGGCTGACGGCGCGGCAGTAGATCAAGCGATAGAAAAATGGACAGATGCTCATCCTGACGATAACATCTCGGTGTTAGTCAACAATGCCGGCATAAGGCAGGATGCGCTGATGATTTTTTTGCAGGACAGGCACTGGAAAGATGTTATAGATACGTCGTTGAATGGTTTTTTCTTCGTTACGCGGCGTATCCTGAAAGGTATGCTGACGAAACGCAACGGACGTATTATTAATATTGTATCGCTTTCGGGGCTGAAAGGGATGCCGGGGCAGACTAATTATTCGGCGGCAAAAGCGGCTGTGATTGGGGCTACAAAGGCTCTGGCACAGGAAGTGGCGCCGCGCAAGGTTACGGTTAATGCCATTGCGCCGGGCTTTATTGCAACGGACATGACGGCCGCACTTGATGAGAACGAGTTGAAGAAGACTATCCCGTTAGGGCGTTTCGGAAAGCCGGAAGAAGTGGCGGCTCTGGTCGGCTTCCTCGTTTCCGATTCGGCTGCTTACATCACCGGAGAAGTTATTTCAATAAACGGAGGAATACTTTGAGAATTAAAAATTAAAAATTAAGAATTAAGAATTAAGAATTCGAGACAACAATGAAAAGACGAGTAGTCATAACAGGCACGGGTATTTATTCCTGCATCGGGAAAAATCTTGATCAGGTAACTAAATCGCTCTATGAAGGCAGGTCGGGCATCGGCATCGACCGGCAGAGAAGTTCCTATGGCTACCGTTCTCCTTTGACCGGTATCGTTGAAAGACCATATATCAAAGAATTAATCAACAGACATCTGCGTCAGTCGTTACCCGAAGAAGGCGAGTTTGCATATATGGCTACTCGCGAGGCGTTTCAAACGGCAGGCATTGATGAAGATTATCTTAACAGTCATGAAGTCGGCGTTATTTACGGTAATGATACTTCTGCGCAATCTGTTGTAGAGATACACGAAATAATGCGTGAGAAGCGTGATTCGATGTTGCTCGGCTCCGGTAGCGCTTTCAGGTCGATGACGTCGGCCGTTTCGATGAACCTTTCAACAATATTTCGGTTGCGCGGGCTTAACATTTCGGTTGCGGCGGCGTGTGCGAGCGGCTCTCATGCTGTTGGGATAGGATATATGTTTGTCAAAAACGGAATGCAGGACATTATGCTGTGCGGCGGCGCGCAGGAAGTAAACTTTTACTCAATGGCAGGCTTCGACGGATTGAGCGCGTTCTCACTACGTATCGACGAGCCGACAAAAGCATCAAGACCGTTTGACGCATCAAGAGACGGTTTGGTACCAAGCGGCGGCGCGGCAAGCATCATCCTCGAAAGCGAAGAAAATGCTATCCGACGCGGCGCAAATATACTCGGCGAAGTAATCGGATACGGCTTCTCGTCAAACGGCAGCAGCATCCAGCAAGCAAGCGAGGAAGGCTCGTTCAGGTCGATGCAACGCGCCCTCGAAGATGCCGCAATTAAAGCCGCCGATGTGGGATATATCAACGCTCATGCTACCTCGACGCTGCAAGGCGACCGCTGTGAGGCAATGGCGCTCGACAGGCTGTTTGCAGAGTGTAAAACGCCCGTCAGCTCGACTAAATCAATGACAGGACACGAGTGTTGGATGGCGGGAGCAAGCGAGATTATATATTCGCTGCTGATGATGAAGCACGGATTTATTGCTCCTAACATCAACTTTGAAACTCCCGACCCGACGGCAGCAAATCTTAATATAACAGCAAGCACTAAGGAACAAAAGTTTGACGTGTTTTTATCAAATTCTTTTGGTTTCGGAGGCACAAACAGTACAATAATAATTAAAAAATATAAACAGTAAAATGGAAAGACAGGAGATTGAATCAAAAGTAAACGAGTTTTTAATTGAAGAGATGGAAATAGAGCAGGAAAAAATCCGCTCTGATGCGCGCCTGAAAGAAGACGCCGGTCTCGACAGCCTTGATTTTGTTGACATAGTAGTAATAGTAGAGAAGACGTTCGGCTTCAAAATCAAAGCCGAAGATATGGCAACAGTCATTACGCTAAACGATTTCTATGACTATATAGAGTTGAGAGTTGAGAGTTGAGATGACGGTACCCCAAACCCTTGCAGTGGTTTTAAACCCTGCAAGCGGTTTGGAGCTTACGTCCGTCATTGCGAGCAGGAATGATACAATCAAACGATAGGGATGACGGTACCACGTCATTATAAGGAACGAAGCAATCCAGCGAGCCATTCTTTCTGGATTGCTTCGTTCCTTATAATGACGAATGCCCTGAATCTGCGACTTTTAATTTTTAATTTCTTATCTTTGCGGCCGGAACGACGTTGTTCCAAATAAATTTCTAAACAATATGAAGAAAGTAAAATTTAAAAGTCAGGGAACGGGGAATACTGCCGATTATACCACTAAAAGAACAACTTTAGGATGGCAAAGCGGCATTTCTGTTATTTTGTTTACACTATTGTCTTTAACGAGCATAACGGCTCAAGATATTCCGCTCCGCAATGACAAGAATGTTGTAATTCCCGAAAGACTTTGGCAAAACAAAGTGTACATTGAAAGCTTCGCGTTAGTGCTGGACACAACTACCAATCTGTTTGGTTTTGCAAATAAAACTTATGGTGTTGTGATACCTTGTATTTATGCTTGGGCAAAAGATTTTAGCGAAGGTATGGCTGCGGTCATGGATATTAAAACAAAAAAATGGGGCTATATCAATGCACGAGGAGATACAGTAATCCCTTTTCAATATGATGACGTGAGCCGTTTTGGATACGATAGATTTGGCGATTTAGCGTTTAATGGATTGGCATACGTCAATATCGGTATATCTGCGGAAAACAAAAATATGCTTTTCACCGATGGTAAGTGGGGGTTGATTAATAAAAAAGGCGAAGTTGTTTTACCCATAAAATATGGAGACATATTGTATGCGTCCGAAGGCATTGCAGCTATTTATGAAGGAGAGACTATTAGAGAGAACGCAATGAAGGATGATAACAGTATGTTTCCCGGAAAAATGGGCTTTATCAACTCCGCCGGAGAAGTAATAATTCCGCCACAATACGACTTCTCTTACGGAGCTTACTTTTTTAATGGCGTTGTGGAAGTAAAAAAAGACGGTAAAACGTTCTTTATCAACAGAAAAGGAGAAATAGTTGAAGGGAATAACAATTGATGGGTAATGACGGTACCCCAAAACCCTTGCAGTGGTTTTAAACCCTGCAAGCGGTTTGGAGAAAGCAGAAAGTACCTCGCAATGACGAATGCCCTGTAAGCCGTTGCGTTCCTTTTTTTTTATTTTTTGCGGATTTAAGGAAGATTAGTTTTTCCCTGCGCAGCCATTGGAAATTTCCTGCGCAGCTATTTTTTTTTCCTGCGCAGCCATTGGAAATTTCCTGCGCAGCTAATTTTTTTTCCTGCGCAGTCATTTTCAAATGCCATGTAAAATTACTCACTGATGGCGGCGGCGCGGAGTAGGGTGGCGAGGGCGGAGTTGCAGGCGGCGAGGGTTTCGATGTAGGTGGCGCGGACGTCGTCGTAAGTGCGTTGGGCGTTGAGG
>JAITHS010000099.1 GCA_031279875.1 Tannerella sp. | reverse complement strand
ATACGAAGTGTCGTCCCATGCGGGACTTGACGAGGAGGATATTGCGCTCTCCGTACACTGAAGTGTACGGTTAATAAAGTAAAGTCCCTGCGGGACTCGCTTTTTCGAAACTGTTCTATATTGTTTATTTGTCTTCCCTTACTATCTGTTAGTACGGTGGTCGTCGTTACGCGGCCCGCGGTTGCCGCCACCTCCACCGAAATTACCTCTGTCACCGCCTTCACGACGCGGCGGTCTTGCAGGGCGTTCGGGGCGCTCTACGTAGCCTTCAGGTTTAGGTATCAAGGCGCGGCGAGAGAGTTTGAACTTACCTGTTTTAGGATCTATATCAACGAGTTTGACGGTTATGGCATCGCCTTCGTTCAAGCCGGTTTCCTCGACCGTTTCGAGGCGTTTCCAGTCCATTTCGGAGATGTGCAGCAAGCCGTCTTTGCCGGGCATGAACTCTACAAACGCGCCATAAGGCATGATTGAAGATATTTTGCCTTCGTAAACTTCGCCTACTTCGGGCATCGCTACTATGGCTTTAATGGCGCGAAGGGCAGCATCTATACTGTCGCGGTTAGTTGCGGATATTTCTACAATACCCTTATTATCAACTTCTTCGATAGAAATGGTAGCACCTGTTTTTTCTTGAATACCTTGTATAATCTTACCGCCGGGGCCGATGATTGCGCCGATAAATTCTTTTCCTACTATAACTGTTTCGATACGCGGAGCGTGCGGTTTAAGGTCGGAACGGGTTTCGGGTTGAGCCTCTACGATTTTTCCGAGAATGTGCATTCTGCCTTCGCGAGCCTGTGCCAGAGCGCGTTCGAGAATTTCGTACGAAAGTCCGTCAACTTTGATGTCCATCTGTGTTGCCGTGATGCCGTCTTCGGTGCCTGTAACCTTGAAATCCATGTCGCCGAGATGGTCTTCATCGCCCAGAATATCCGACAGTATAGCATAATTGGTGCCTTTATTCTCTGATATTAAACCCATTGCGATACCTGAAACCGGTTTGCGTAACGGAACGCCTGCGTCGCGCAATGAAAGTGTGCCTGCGCATACGGTAGCCATTGACGATGAGCCGTTTGACTCTAAAATATCCGATATTACGCGAATTACGTAAGGATAATCTTTCGGAAGCACCTGTTTGAGAGCGCGGTGTGCGAGGTTTCCGTGTCCGATTTCACGACGTCCGGTGGCGCGTTGCGATTTTGCTTCGCCTGTCGAGAACGGCGGGAAGTTATAATGAAGCAAAAATCTCTCTTTGCCGTAAACCAGCACATCGTCAACGATTTTCTCGTCGCTTTTAGTGCCGAGTGTTACGGTAGTAAGCGATTGTGTTTCGCCGCGAGTAAATATTGCCGATCCGTGAGGTCCGGGCAGGCAGTCGGTTTCTATCCATATCGGGCGTATCTCGTTGGTTTTGCGACCGTCAAGTCGTTTGCCCTCGTCGAGGATGGCACGGCGCATGGCTTCTTTCTCTACATCGTGGTAGTAGCGGTCTATCAGCGACGCTTTTGTCTCCAATTCTTCTTCCGTATATTGCGTTTTAAACTCGTCAACAATAGCCTTAAAAGCGTCGCTGCGTTCATGTTTGCCTGTACCGCCGACCGACACTTGATATGCCTTGTCGTAACATGCGGCGCGGACGGCTGCACGCAGTTCTTCATCGTTTTCTTCGTGGCAGTATTCGCGTTTAACGGTCTTACCGGCTGCTTCTTGCAACTCCAACTGCACGCGGCAGTGCTGTTTGATAGCTTCGTGAGCCACTTTAATGGCTTCGAGCATGTCGGCTTCCTGCACTTCTTTCATCTCGCCTTCAACCATCATTATATTGTCGAGCGTAGCGCCAACCATTATGTCCATATCGGCTTCTTCGAGTTGCGAAAACGTCGGATTGACAACAAATTGACCTTTTATGCGAGCCACGCGCACTTCCGAAATCGGCCCGTTGAACGGTATATCCGATACTGCGAGCGCCGACGAAGCTGCTAATCCTGCCAATGCGTCGGGGATATCCTCGCCGTCAGCAGAAAAAAGTATTATGTTTACAAAAACTTCTGCGTGATAATCGTCGGGGAAGAGCGGGCGCAGAGCGCGGTCAACTAATCGAGACGTCAAAATCTCATAGTCGGAAGGCTTGCCCTCGCGACGTGTAAATCCACCCGGAAAGCGTCCGAAAGCAGAAAATTTCTCTTTATAATCCACTTGAAGCGGCATAAAATCAGTACCCGGCACAGCGTCTTTCGCGCCGCAAACGGTAGCGAGCAACACTGTGTTGCCCATACGAACAGTAACCGCGCCGTCAGCCTGTTTCGCCAACTTGCCGGTCTCGATGACGATAGTCCTGCCATCGCCCAATTCAATCGTCTTGTTAATTACATTCATCTTGTTTTCTTTTAATATAAAGTTTTAACCTCTTAAATTCGGGCGCAAAGGTAGTGATAATAAACGAAAAAAACAAAAGAATTAAAAATTACGAATTAAAAATTACGAATTACGGTCATAGCACACAGATAATTCTGTGGTTCGGACGGTTTATTTTGGCAGGCTATCACTGCCAACAAAGCGATGCAGGCATAGCCTGCGCGGATATAGCAGACAAGGTAGAACCTTGTCCGAACAGCGGTTAGGGCAGGTGCTAATTTTTAATTTTTAATTCATAATTCATAATTTTTTATGTATCTTTGCGGCATCAAAAAGTGATTTTCACAAAGATTATGAACGAAGCTATACTTGAAAAGTTGAAGATATTGGCGGAATCGGCTAAATACGATGTTTCATGTGCGTCGAGCGGTACGGTCAGGCGTAACACCGGCGACGGCGGCTTGGGCAATACCGTCGGCGGCATAGGGATTTGTCATTCTTTTGCCGACGACGGACGCTGTATCTCGCTACTCAAAATCATGCTTACAAACCACTGTATCTACGATTGCGCTTACTGTATAAACCGTCGCAGCAATGACCATCCGCGTGCCACTCTCACGGTTAGCGAATTAGTTGAACTGACAATCGAATTTTACCGCCGCAACTATATCGAGGGTTTGTTTCTCAGTTCGGGGGTTATGCGTAATCCCGACTACACTATGGAGCGTATGGTACAGGTAGTCAAAGAATTACGCACCGTTCAACGCTTCAACGGTTATATCCACCTCAAAAGCATTCCGGGATGCAGTCGCGAGTTAGTCAACGAAGGCGGTCTGTATGCCGACAGGATGAGTTGCAATCTCGAAATACCGACAGAGCAAAACCTCAAACTTCTCGCTCCCGAAAAGGATTTTCAGAGTGTCTTCACTCCTATGCGATATATCAAGCAAGGCATTTTACAAAATGTCGAAGACAGACGGAAATTCAGGCACGCACCGCGCTTTGTTCCTGCCGGTCAAAGCACTCAAATTATCATAGGTGCGACACCCGAAACCGACCATACTATACTTGGTTTATCATCAGCCCTTTATCAGCGTCCGAGCATGAAGCGCGTTTATTACTCCGGCTTTATTCCCGTCAATGCTTACGACTCGCGATTGCCCGCTCTGCGTCAGGCGCCACTCGTGCGCGAAAACCGCCTCTATCAAGCCGACTGGCTGATGAGATTTTATGAATTTGGCGTCAATGAAATAGTTGACGATAGTTTCCCAAACCTCGACCTCGAAATAGACCCCAAACTTGCCTGGGCGTTGCGTCATCCCGAATGCTTTCCGATAGACGTCAATACTGCCGATTATCGGATGATTTTGCGCGTGCCGGGCATAGGCGTCAAGTCGGCTAATCTTATAATTTCGGCGCGACGTTTCGGAAGGCTGTCTTACGACCAGTTGAAAAAAATCGGCGTCGTAATGAAAAAAGCCAGATATTTCATATCATGTCGCGAATTACCGCTCTCTACAACTATCAACGAGATAACGCCACAAGCCGTGCGCCGCGTCCTTACCGAGCCGAAAAAACGCAAAATGCTCCACGACAACCGACAACTGCGTCTGGTTTTCGACGACTGAATTATTAATTATAAACTGTTTATCAATGAATTATTTTTTTATCATCCTTCTGTTGAGTTATCTGCTTGGAAACGTATATGTTTTTATTCGCGGACTCCAAGCGATCAGCCACGCTCCGGTATGGCTAAAAGCCGTTTACTGTACTGTCTTCTGGATTTTTGTCCTGTTGCTGTTCGCTTTCTTTGTGTTTCGTAATACCAAAGTACCGTTTGACGTCGGGCATATGTTATTCCTGACGGCTTCCGGATGGCTCGTTTTCACGCTATACATGGTAATATTGCTCGGAATAACCGATTTGATAAAAGTTTTCAACAATTCTTTTCACTACGGGTTTTTAACATCTTTAATACTGACAGTCAGCCTGTTAGTATATGGTTTTATTAATTATCAACACCCTGTTAAACAGGTTTTCAACATAGTTATCAACAAGTTTTCAACATCTTCGCCACGACATCTCAAAATAGTTGCCGTCAGCGACATACATCTCGGATACGGGACGGATAAAACATTGCTGCACAAAAACATAGACCGAATAAATGCCGAAAAGCCGGATATAATCCTCATCGGCGGAGATTTGATTGACAACAGCGTCGTACCCGTAGAAGAAGAAGAGATGGAGCGCGAACTCAACCGCCTCGAAGCCCCGCTGGGAGTGTTTATGACACCCGGCAATCACGAATATATCAGCGGCAGCGAGAGATGTAAAAACTATATCGAAACCAAAACCAAAATCCGCTATCTGCAAGACGAAATTGTAATGCTTCGCGACAGCCTGCAACTGCTCGGGCGCGACGACCGCAGCAATCGCCGCCGTCGTACAGCCGAATACTGGCGGCAACATTCCGACCCCCGCAAACCGCTCATTATAATCGACCACCAGCCTTATAACCTTAACGAAGCACAGGAATTAAATGCCGACCTGCAATTTAGCGGACACACACATCATGGTCAGGTTTTTCCGATTAATCTGCTTACAAAGAGCATGTTTGATATAGCGCACGGTTACGAAAAACGCGGCGATACACATTATTTCGTATCCTCCGGATTAGCCGTCTGGGGGCCGCCTTTCCGTATCGGAACTAACAGCGAATACATAATTTTTAATATTAGATATTGATATCTTAAAATATTTTATTAACTTTGCAGCCGTAACAGAAATATGAACGATATATTACATAACATAAACCGTTTACGAACGGAACTCGAACAGCATAACCACAATTATTACGTGCTGGCTGCTCCGGTTATCTCCGACCGTGAGTTTGACGCTATGATGAGCGAACTTGAAGCCTTAGAAGCGCAATATCCTGAATATGCCGACCCGCTGTCGCCTACCAAACGTGTTGGCAGCGATATGTCGAAAGAGTTTCGGCAGGTCGAACATCAATATCCGATGCTATCACTCGGCAATACTTATTCGGAAGGCGAAGTTCGCGATTTCATTGACCGCACGGCACGGGCGCTTAACGAGCCGTTTGAGATTGTCGCCGAACTGAAATACGACGGGCTGTCGATTTCGCTTGTATATGAAGACGGCAAACTTATAAGGGCTATCACGCGCGGCGATGGCATTAAAGGCGACGACGTTACGGCTAATGTCAAGACTATCAGATCGATACCGTTAAGGCTTAAAGGCGATAACTATCCCGCCAAGTTTGAGATACGCGGTGAGATATTATTGCCGTGGGCTGAATTTGAACGCATCAACAGCGAGCGCGAGCAACAGGAAGAATCACTCTTTGCCAATCCGCGCAACGCCGCTTCAGGCACTCTCAAGCAACTAAATCCCGCTATTGTAGCTTCTCGACGCCTCGACGCATACCTTTATTATATGCTGGGCGAAAACCTGCCGTCGGATACTCATTACGGCAACCTCGAAGCAGCACGCAGTTACGGTTTCAAAATACCCGACGTCATACGCCTGTGCCGCAATATCGACGAAATTACAGAATATATCAATCACTGGGATACGGAACGAAAAAAACTGCCCGTAGCAACAGATGGTATTGTGTTGAAAATAAATTCTTTAAGACAACAAAAAACGCTGGGCTTCACTGCCAAAAGCCCTCGCTGGGCGATAGCATACAAATTTGCCGCCGAAAAAGCCGAAACACGCCTCAACTCCGTCTCTTATCAGGTAGGTCGAACAGGCGTTATTACTCCCGTTGCCAATCTGGAACCTGTACTGCTGGCAGGTACGACAGTGAAACGTGCTTCACTGCATAATGCCGATATAATCAACGAATTAGACCTTCATTTCGGCGACATGGTATATGTTGAAAAAGGCGGTGAAATAATTCCCAAGATTACGGGCGTAAACGTTGAGGCGAGGTCGTTTATGATAAGCGACAAGGTGAAGTTTGTTACCCGCTGTCCCGAATGCGGCTCGGCGCTTGTTCGCGAGGCGGGCGAGGCGGGTCATTACTGCCCTAACTATACCGACTGCCCGCCTCAAATCAAGGGACGAATAGAACACTTTGTTTCCCGCCGTGCGATGAATATCAATATCGGACCCGAAACAGTCGAAAGCCTCTGCAACGCCGGTTATATCCATAACGTAGCCGACTTATACACAGTTACTTACGCCCAACTGATGCGTCTCGAACGCTGGGCTGAAAAAAGCGCCCGCAACTATCTTGCAAGTATCGAAGAATCGAAAACAGTGCCTTTCGAGCGTGTCATCTTTGCGCTTGGCATCAGATACGTTGGCGAAACAGTTGCCAAACGCCTCGCAAACGCCCTTACCGACATCGACACGCTTGCCGCAGCAACGCTCGAAACGCTTACCGGCATCGACGAAATAGGTTTGAGGATAGCCGAAAGCATAGTGGCATGGTTTGCCGATGAACGTAATAAAATGCTGATAACAAGACTTAAAGACTACAACTTGCAAATGCACGTGAGCGAAAGCAACCTCAACGAGCGCACCGACCGCCTTAAAGGTCTCACAATAGTAATAAGCGGCACGTTTACAGAGCATTCGCGCGATGAGTATAAGGCGCTTATCGAACGGCACGGCGGTAAAAACAGCGGCTCCGTGTCCGGCAGCACCGACTGCATCCTCGCCGGCGACAATATGGGACCCGCCAAGCTCGAAAAAGCCCGTAAACTCGGCATCAAAATTATCAATGAACAGGATTTTTTAACTCTCATCAATGACAAATGATACAGATTGACTATTTTATTAAGAAAGAAATAAGCCGTCTTGCCGCTAATGCTGCAAAACGAGCGCATTGTTACCGCTCTATCAATGACATCAAAACCGTACTTTTCATCTGCGATTCAATCGACTGGAACGAAGCGCGAGGTTGTATCGACAGCCTCAAATCTATGGGCAAAACAGTCCATACGGCCGTCTTTTCACCATCGTCGAAAGACGTTCCTACGTGGATATCAAACTATTTGCTTCTGCGGGGCGACAAAGACGTCAACATCTGGGGATACCCCGATAAGTCTATTAAACAGCAGTTTATAGCACTTCATGCCGATATGATTATCAACCTGTCGAACGAAAACAATCTTGCCATGCATTATCTTTACCTGCAACACCCTTCTACCTGCAAAGTCGGCATCAAGCATTCCGACATGTCGGCTCACGACGTTGCCATCGTCCCCGACGTTGACAACGG
>JAITHS010000057.1 GCA_031279875.1 Tannerella sp. | reverse complement strand
GTTTCCTGCTACCCTATCTTCGTGCATCTCACGACTATTACATCAACCACCGCTTGCCGCATATTGAGCGACATCTGACGCGCATCGCCGAAAGTGCGGGCAAGAAATACGGCCCTATCCTGAATCGTTTTTTCTCCGATTATAAACATGAAGTCTCGGAGCATTTCCTCTATGAAGAGAAAACCGTCTTTCCATATATTGAATCGCTGATAGAGGGTGTCAAACTCGGCAATTACAGCATAACCGACTTTGAGAAGGCGCACAACGACATCGAAGACAAACTTAACGACCTGATACAGATTATATTTAAGTATCTGCCGACAAATGCCAACGCTTCCCAAAGCGAATCTATAGGCGTTATATTTGACATATTCCAATTGTCGGTTGACCTCAACAAACATGCCAAAATAGAGGATAAAGTGCTTGTGCCTTATGTTAAATATTTGGAGGGCAAGCGTTTATGACAAAGACAAAAGTGATGCTTGCCGAGCAGTCATGTATTATTACTGAGGGATTGATAAAGATACTGTCGGGCGACAAAACGTTTGAAATATTTGTTCCGATGCAAGACCTTGATTATCTTGACAGTCGTATTGCCGCTACAAAGCCCGACATCTTGCTGCTCAATCCGTCGTTGCTGCCGCTACAGAAACGTCCTGCCGTAAGCGCTATTATTCAGGATAATCCGCATATGGCTGTTGTAGCGCTTGTGTATCAGTATTTTGAGATTTCGACGCTGAATTTGTTTCATGCCGTTCTGGATATAAGGGAAGAACGCGGGCGCATCGGCGAGATACTTATCCAAAGCCTTAATGTCGTGAGCGAGCAGTTATTGCCGCAGGAAGAAAACAGTTACGAACTGTCAACGCGCGAGACGGATGTACTTGTGCTTATTTCCAAAGGGCTGATGAACAAGGAGATAGCCGACAAACTCAACATCTCTATTCATACCGTTATCTCTCATCGCAAAAACATAATCCGCAAAACCGGCATTCATTCGGCCGCCGGTCTTGCGGTTTATGCGATGATGAATAATTTGATTGAAGATGCAGGTTAATATACTTCTACATTGGATATTACGGGGCAAGCGCGGGCGTCGTTGATGCAGAGGCGCAGTTTGCTTGTTGTAATGCCGTTAAGAGGGAGTATGCGTTTGAATCCTATTGTTGTGCCGGATGCTACCTGTTGCCATTTATTATTGCTGTCGAGCGCTTCAACGGCAAACGATTTCACTCTTTGTCCGAGCGGGATATATTCCTGAATAACAATATATTTCACTGTCAAATCACGAGCAAGGTTGATTTCTATGGAGCCTTTCGTTACGTTGTCGTTGGTAGCCCAGTAAGTATCTTTCAAACCGTCGGTAACATTTGCAGCGTCAAACTGTATTGACCTACCGCGCCGCGTATCAGCCGAAGCCTTAACGCCTGCCGCGAGATTAACGGCAAAAGTTTCGTCGATGATTTTTTTCCATTCTTTCAATGCTGCGACATCGTTTTCGTGAATAAGTCCGCGTTTGTCGGGCGGCAGGTTGAGGATAAGATTAGCGCCTCGCCCTACCGATTCGAGATAAATTTTGAGCAAGTTTTCGGGGCTGCGGACGAGGCTGTCTTCGCGTTCATGCCAGAACCATCCCGGACGTATCGATACATCGACTTCCGACGGTATCCACGCTGTGCCGTCTTCGCTACCGGCGTTTAGCACATCGTTTATTCCTGCCTTACCTGCATAAAGAGTGTCATTGTTAATGATAGACCAGTTTGTTTTGCCTGCAAAGCCTTTCTCGTTGCCGCACCAGCGAATATCTGGACCGGCATCGCTGAACATCATCGCTTTGGGCGCTAAACGGCGCACAATAGCGTGAGTATTAGGCCAGTCGTAGTAGGTACGGTTATCTATTTTGCGTTTTTCGCGTGCTCCGCCGTAATATCCGTCGCCACCGTTAGCGCCGTCGAACCAAACTTCCGACACTTCACCGTAGTTAGTAAGCAGTTCGGTCAACTGGTTGCGGTAGTAGGTAATGTAGTCCGGCGTTGCGTAAGCGGCGCTGTTTCTGTCCCAAGGCGATAGATAGACTCCAAACCACAGTCCGTATTTGCGACAGGCGTCGGATACTTCCCTGACCATGTCGCCTTTACCGTCGCGCCATGGCGAGTTTTTGACGGAATGTTCGGTATAAGCGCTTGGCCAAAGGCAAAAGCCGTCATGATGTTTGCACGTCAGTACTACGCCCGTCAATCCTGCGTCTTTACAAGTTTTGACCCACTGCTCGGCGTCAAAAGAAGAGGGATTGAAAATTGATGCCGGCTCGTCGCCGTATCCCCATTCTTTGTCGGTAAAAGTGTTGATGGTAAAGTGAATAAAAGCATACTGTCCGCGTTCGTGCCACGCCAATTGATGTTCGTTAGGGACAGGATTTAAAGCCGCCGGAGGATGCATAGTGTTGTTGCAAGCAAAGGCAACAAGAGATAAAAAGATAAAAAAGTTTTGTTTCATGGGTGCAAAAATAATCATTTTCCGAAAGATTTCAAATAAAAATCACTCGATTTTTTTGCGTATGTCTTCAAGAAAGCGCTTCATCATATCTGTGTCTTTGTTGGTGATAATATTCTGTAATTCCGTCAGTTTATCCTGAATACGGGATATCTGGCGGGGAGTACGGGGATTGAAGAGTATCTCGGTAAGAAGATAATCGTCTTCCGAAAGCAAACCGCGTGCGATACTGTGATGTCGTTTGAAAGTAGTACCGGGCGCGTCCTGATGTACCATCGTGGCGGCAAAAACAAGTGTTGAAGCAAACGGAATGCCGAGAGAGTATGCCACAACGCGGTCATGTTCTTCAAACGTATATTCAAAAACGTTGAGTTTGAGACGGTTATAGAGGTCTTTGAAAAATATTTTACCTAAATGGTCTCCTTCGGAGATAATGATGGTATTCTCTTCGGCGAGATTTGACAGATTAGCAAAAGTAGGTCCGAACATCGGGTGTGTTGACACAAACGGAAAGCCGCACGTGGCATAGTATTCTTGCAGATTAGTTTTGACGGAAGCGATGTCGGAAATAATACAATTGGAAGGCAGGAAAGGCGTTATATCCAGAAAGGCTTCTATTGTATAGTTAAGCGTTACGCAGTTGATAAGCAGTTCGGGCTTAAATTCGGCGATTTCGTCCGGTCGCGTCATACGTATAGCGTTGTAAATGAAACGCATACGTTTAGGATCGCGCTCATATACCGCTATTTCGTGTTCAAAACTGAGCAGGTCGGTAAAAAACGAACCCATCTTCCCCGCTCCTAAAATCATAATTTTCATACTATAATATATTATACGGGTGCAAAGGTAAGTATTTTTTTGTTTTTATTAAAAATTTTATTACCTTTGCAGCCCAAACAATAGCATTTTATACTGTATAACGATGAAAACAAACAAGATTATCGGCGATAAAATCCGAAATTTCAGGGAATCGAAGAATATATCGCTTGAAGAGATGGCAGAACGCTCCGGATTGGACGTCGAACAGATTAAACTTATCGAGAGCAACGAGAATTTCCCTTCTCTGGCTCCGTTGATTAAGATTGCGCGGGTGCTTGGCGTCAGGCTCGGCACTTTTCTCGACGACCAAACGGAACTCGGACCGGTCGTTGCGCGTGGCGAAAACATTTCTACAACCGTTGGCATAGGCTTTACCAACAACGCTGTGCAGAAACATAAATACATGACTTACCATTCTTTGTCGCAGGACAAATCGGGCAGGCACATGGAATCGTTTCTGATTGATATTCAGCCTTCCAAAAATGTCGATTTCGTATTCTCGACGCATGAAGGCGAAGAGTTTATCTATGTCCTCGAAGGCGACATTGAGATAAACTACGGCAAAAGCGTCTATCATCTCGGCACAGGCGACAGCATCTACTACGATTCGATTGTAGCCCATCACGTTCACGCAGGCAAAGACATGCCGGCAAAAATACTTGGAGTGATTTATACGCCGTATTGACGCAAGCATAAATGAAAACAGGAATAATTATTAAGCGGGAATATCTGCGCAGGGTAAATAAAAAATCATTTATCCTGATGACTTTTTTGACGCCTCTCATCTTTGCCGCGCTGGTTTTTGTACCGCTGTGGCTATCGACGCTCAAAACCGACAACGTTTATACTATCATCGTTAACGATCGTACGGGCTTATATGAAAACCTGTTTGAAAACACTGATAATTACCGTTTTGTGAAGCCTAATGATTCCGGAACGGACGCCGTCAAAGGCAATTCGGTGATGCTCGAAATAACGGCAAATTTGCTTGACAACCCCAAGGCGCTGTCGCTGTATTCCGACAAGCAGATACCGCCGGAACTGACAAAATCTATCAACACCATCCTGATAGCTCATCTCGAAAAGCAGAAGCGTGCTTCGTATAACATACCCGACCTCGACCGTATCATCCAGGATAGCAAGGTAAAAATCAATGTTCAGACTATCAAACTCGACAAAGACGGTTCGAGCAGAAAATCGTCGGCCGAGATAGCGAGCGTGATAGGAATAGTCTTTACTTTCCTGATTTACATCTTTATAATGGCTTACGGGGCGATGGTAATGCAGGGCGTCATGGAAGAAAAGACAAACCGGATTGTTGAGGTCATGATTTCGTCGGTCAGACCGTTTGACTTGATGGCGGGCAAAATTATCGGCATCGGGCTGGTAGGGCTGACGCAAATGATTTTGTGGGGTATTCTGACTTCGGGTTTAGTGAGTATCGGCGGAATGATTATCGGCAGCTCACAGATTGTCTCGCCTTCCTTGCCGGTTGGCGGAATGCCGGGCGCTGTTGCAACGCCGACGCCCGACGGTTTGCTTGGCTTTATGGCTGCGTTCGGCTCGTTTAACTTCGGCGAGATATTCATCTGCTTCATACTGTTTTTTGTCGGCGGATACATCATGTACGCTTCTTTTTATGCCGCTATCGGCGCCGCTATCGACAATACCGAAGATTCTCAACAGTTTATGATGCCGGTCATGACGTTCATGCTTTTTGCTATATATGCCGGTATTTACAGCGTGCAAAATCCGGACGGCCCGCTGGCGTTCTGGTGCTCGTTCTTCCCGTTTACCGCTCCGATAGTGATGATGGTGCGCATACCGTTTGATATTCCGCTATGGCAAATACTTGTGTCAATGGTGCTGCTTGCGGGTACGGCTGTGTTTATGGTGTGGATTTCAGCAAAAATATACCGTACAGGTATTCTCATGTACGGTAAAAAACCTACGTTTAAAGAGATAGCGAGGTGGGTGAGGTATTAGTGGTTAGTGGTTAGTGGTTAGTGGTTAGTGGTTAGTGGTTTTCCGAGTTTTCCGAGTTTTCCGAGTTTTCCGAATTATCCGATTTATCCGAGGAAAGATTTGAGTTGTTGGCTGCGGGTGCCTTGTCGGAGGCGCCGAATGGCCTTTTCTCTTATCTGACGTACTCTTTCGCGCGTCAGCCCTAATTTGTCGCCAATTTCTTCGAGTGTCTTTTCAGGGCCGCATATACCGAAAAACATCTTTAACACGGTGCTTTCGCGCTCTGAAAGCGTTGCTAACGAACGTTCTACTTCAAGGCTGAGCGATTCGTTTATCAATTGGCTGTCGGTGTGAGGCGAATCGTCTCCGGCAAGGACGTCGAGCAGGCTGTTGTCTTCGCCTTCCACAAAAGGCGCATCTACGGAAACATGCCGCCCCGAAACGCGCAAGGTATCGGTAATCTTGTCTGCCGGTATGTCGAGTTCTTCCGACAGCTCTTCGGCAGTCGGCTTGCGCTGGTTCGCCTGCTCAAACGCCGCAAACGCCTTTGTTATCTTGTTGAGAGAGCCGACCTGATTGAGTGGCAACCTTACTATACGCGACTGTTCGGCAATGGCTTGCAGTATAGACTGCCTTACCCACCACACTGCGTATGAAATAAACTTGAAACCTCGCGTCTCATCAAACTTCTCTGCGGCTTTTATTAACCCTAAATTACCTTCGTTGATAAGGTCGGGCAAACTAAGCCCCTGATTCTGGTATTGCTTAGCTACCGACACGACAAAGCGCAGGTTAGCACGGGTCAGCCGATCAAGGGCTCTTGAGTCTCCTTTTCTGATTTTCTGAGCTAACTCTACCTCCTCTTCTACCGTGATTAGTTCTTCACGACCTATCTCTTGAAGATACTTGTCTAACGACGCGCTTTCACGGTTAGTAATCGATTTTGTAATCTTTAACTGTCGCATATTTTGTTGCATTATCGCCTAAATTAGTCTATTACAGACTGCAATAATACTGATTAATTTTCATACTTATTACTTTTTTATCTATTTTTGTATTTTTTTATGATAAAGAAACAATTTTTAAGTGATTGGTTGAGAGTTGAGAGTTGAGAGTTGAGAGTTGAGAGTTGAGAGTTGAGAGTTGAGAGTGGAATGCCCTGTACGTTAACGCCCTCGTAATGATGTGGTTAAGCAAAAAACGTCTTTGGTAGCAGGAATGATAGCACCAAACGAAATGGGATGACGGTACCACGCAGTCCCGCAGGGACGACACTTTATTAACCGGTGACTTTAGTCTCCGGTGAGAGTAGTCATCATATCAACAATAGTCCCGCATGGGACGACACTTGATTACGGCACATACAAGGGTTGTTGCCGAAAACCGCTTGCAGGGTTCTAAAACCACTGCAAGGGTTTGGGATACGGTACCGCCGCCATACAGAGCATTCGTCATTATAGGCGGCGTAAACAAGTGTCGTCCCATGCGGGACTATGCTGAGACGAGCATGTCTGCTATCCGTAGGCTGAAGCCTACGGTTAATAAAGTGTCGTCCCTGCTGGACTGCGAATGCCCTGTGCGTTAACTATTTAACATCTGTGATTGAACTAATGATGCGTAGAGGCCGTTCTTTTGCATCAGTTGGTCGTGGGCGCCGACCTCGACTATGAAGCCCTTGTCCATAGCTACTATCTGGTCGGCGTGGCGGATGGTGCTTAGGCGGTGGGCTATGATGACGGTTGTACGACTGACGGTGGCGTTTTTGAGGGCTTCAACAATGCGCTGTTCGTTGATGGCGTCGAGAGAGTTGGTTGCTTCGTCGAGGAAAAGGTACGCAGGATTGCGGTATAGGGCGCGGGCTATCAGCAGGCGCTGTTTTTGACCGCCGCTTAAACCGCGACCGGTTTCGCCGATTGAAGTATCGAAGCCTTTTGGCATTTCGTTGATTTCGCCGGTCAGTTGAGCGATGCCGACTACTTCGCGTACCCGCTCATAATCAATATTTTCGTCATCGAGAACGATGTTATTCAAGATAGTATCGCTAAAAATTTTGCCGTCCTGCATTACCACGCCGCAGAGCGACCTCCAGCGGCTCAAATTGATAGAGTTGACATTCATGTTGCCCATTTTGATGATACCGAAAGTCGGCTTATAAAGGCGCACCAACAGTTTGAGCAACGTAGATTTGCCGCTGCCGCTACCGCCGACAATGGCTGTAACTTTGTTTTCAGGTATTTTCAAATAGATGTGCTGCAAAACTAAAGGCGCGTTGGCGGTGTATTGAAACATGACGTTATCAAGCGTAATATCCTTATTATCAGGCAATATTGATGTGCTGCCGATAGAGAGCATTTCTTCTTCATCGTCGAGCTGTCGGATTTCGTTCATTCGCAGGAAACTGATTTTGGCGTATTGTGCGGAGACAATAAAATT
>JAITHS010000108.1 GCA_031279875.1 Tannerella sp. | reverse complement strand
GCTCATTCGACCATCCGCCGATGATGAGGTTTACCGACTTGAAAACGTCGTTTTTGTCGCGCAACAGTTGCAGCACTTTGTCGGTATTTTCGCCTATATCGTAAAGAAACAGTTCCGTAGCATATCCCTGATTGCGAAAACTGTCAACTGCCAGCAGCATTCCTTCATAATATTCTACCATCCTGTTGGAAAGGTCGGAACGTTCGGCATTATCGGCGTTAAAAGGCAGCAGCAAGGCTATTTTGGATGCGTTGAGCGGTTTTGACGAATGGCTGTTAAGCATGGCATTGACCTCACCGGGCGCCAGTCCTTCGGGTTTCGGAATATCGCTTTCATTGATGCGGAGCGGGATTCTTAATATCATACCTTTACGTAGCCCGCCCGACAGTTCGGGATTGAGTTTGAGCAGTTCCTTTTCGGACGTTTTAAATCGCTGACAAATATTATAAATAGTTTCGCGTGAAGGTACGGTGTAATACACTTCCTTTGCGCCTTGCGTGTTTTCAACTACTTCATTTACAGGTTCGGGCTTGACATTCGACGGGATGCGGATAATTTTGCCGATAGCAAAAGTTTCGTGTGTCAGTCCCGGATTGGCATCGATAATGTCTTTGCCGTTGACGTTATATTTTTTCGACACGCCGTAGAGCGTTTCACGAGCCTGAATAGTGTGGTAGATATAGCCTTCGGATGTTGTAGCAGTTGCACCGCGTTTCTGTGGAATACGCAGTTGGTTGCCTACTCTGATGCCGTCTTCGCTGCCGATATTGAGACGGTAGATGTCTTCTACCTTGACATCATACATCTTTGCAATTGCGAAAACGGTCTGCCCGCGCTCAACAGTATGGTAGAACACGACGTCAGAATAGATGTTCTGCGCTGATGTATAGGCGGTCAAAACACAGAGTATCAAAGTTATAATGATAAAAAATCTTTTTCTCATGTTGAAAAATCTTTGTTAATGTTTCGGCAAAGATAGCATAAAATTTTGAGATAATATACATAATGTAGGAAAATTAATTATGAATTAAGACGTGATACCGTCGCATGTCAAAATCTGCGTTATTTGCGAGCCAACTCACACCACTCAAAACCTCTTTCGTTTCGTTTTTGTTTTGCCTTTGTATTTTGAGAAATTGTCAGACCGGCGACTTTCGCGTTTATCGGTGCGGGTTGCCGGATGTTTGTCGAATCGTTTGTCTTTTGTACGGCTTTGGGCGTCGGAATATTTCACTGAGATAGGTTTGCCGTCAACTTCAAACGAGTTCATGGCGTCGATAACTTTACCGGCAACGCCCTTTTCAACCTCAAAGAGCGAAAAATCGTCATGCAGTTCGATACGTCCTATTTCGATACGCCGACCTTTGACGCAACGGTTTACCATCTCTATGAGTTGCGGTGGAATAAGGCTGTCGTTACGTCCGAAATTCAGTTTCAATATTTTCATTCCGTCTTCGGGGCGGTCGTCGGTCAGTTTGCGGCGCGAGCCTGCCGCTTTTTCGCTATATGCACCTTTTTTTTCTTTTCCTCTGCCGGAAGATACCTCATCTACTACTTCAACCATCTCAGCGTCGCGGTAATAATCAAGCAGACGGTTAAATTCAAGCGATATGATACGTTTTATAATATCTTCTTTATCAAGCCATTCAAGTTTACGGAATATTGATGGCGTCAAACCGGCAATTTCTTCTTCATTAACTTCAACCCGTTCTATTTTATCGGCGAAGTTGAATATTTGTTTCTCACAAATCGTCTTGCTGTCGGGAATAATGCCTTGCTCAAACTTGCATTTCAGCATGTCCGTTATTTTGCGCAGTTTGCCTTTTTCCCTTGTATGACAGATAGATATGGATATACCTGTTTTGCCGGCACGTGCTGTGCGACCGCTGCGATGAGTGTAAATTTCGCTCTCGTCCGGCAAACCGTAATGAATGATATGTGTCAGATTATCAACATCTAATCCTCGTGCTGCGACGTCTGTGGCGACTAAAATTTGCAGGTTGCGATTACGAAACTTATTCATCACAAAATCGCGTGCAGCCTGCGTCAGTTCACCGTGCAGCGAATCAGCGTTATAACCGTCGCGGATAAGGCGGTCGGCTATCTCCTGCGTTTCAACGCGCGTCCGACAGAACACAATCCCGTAAATATCAGGATAATAGTCGGCAAGTCGTTTCAGCGCGGCGTACTTATCTTTCGCATGAACGATATAATAGATGTGCCGGATGTTTTCGTTGCCCTGATTTTTGCGTCCTACAATGATTTTTTTCGGCGTTTGCATGTAACGACCTGTTATTCTTTCGATTTCAGACGGCATTGTAGCCGAAAACAGGAGCATGTTGCGTTGCGTCGGCACGGCCGCAAGTATCTGTTCCAAATCGTCGGTAAAGCCCATCGAAAGCATCTCGTCGGCTTCGTCAAGAATGACGTTGTTTATCGTCGAGAGGTCGGCAACGCGCCTTTTCATCAGGTCAAGAAGCCTGCCGGGTGTCGCTACGACGATGTGAACGCCTTTGCGAAGCGTTTTTATCTGGCTCTCAATGCTCGACCCGCCATAAACAGGTAAAACTGTCAGATTATCAACGTATTTAGAGTAATCGTTAAGGTCGGATGCAATTTGTATGCACAGTTCGCGAGTCGGGCAGAGGATAAGCGTCTGCGGCTGACGATTTTGAATATCAGTATGTTGCAGTACCGGAAGCCCGTAAGCCGCCGTTTTACCGGTGCCGGTTTGCGCCAGAGCGATGATGTCGCCTGTGTTTTGTAATAACAGAGGAATAACCTCTTCCTGCACGGGCATCGGGGCATCGAAACCCATCTCCGTTACAGCCTTGACGAGATGGGCGTCAACCCCAAGTTCTTCGAAAGTCTTCATTTTGTAATATTTAATATATGTAGAAACCGGTTCATTTCGTTCTTAAAAGAGCCGCAAAGGTAC
>JAITHS010000362.1 GCA_031279875.1 Tannerella sp. | reverse complement strand
AACGAAGATTTTTCGCGTCCGCTCTATGAGATACTCGAAAAAGACTATAACACCGTAGCCCTGATGTCGAAAGAAGAAATCAGCGCCAAAGCAGCCGACAAACTCTTGTCTGATAAGTTGGAAGTAAAACCCGGCGACCCTGTTCTTAAACGCAAACGCTTTGTTTTTGACCCCGGCAATCGCCCGATAGAATGGAACGTCGGTTACTATCGCGCCGACAGTTTCGTCTATACCGTCGAATCGGAGCGGACACTGTAAACATTATCGAAAATTAAAAATTATCGGATACAATATTATTAAGTGTCGTAATTTTTAATTTTCATATGTAAACTATATGCAAACATTATGCAAGATATATGCAAACTATATGTAAACATTATGCAAACTTTCTTATTTAGCCGAAAATCAAGCAAAATATCTGCCTTCTGCTTTCTGCAAACCACTTGCAGGGTTCTAAAACCACTGCAAGGGTTTAAAACCACTTGCAGGGTTTAAAACCACTGCAAGGGTCTAAAACCACTTGCAGGGTTTAAAACCGCTTGCAGGGTTCTAAAACCACTGCAAAGGTTTGGGGTTGTCGTTAACATACCACAAGTAGCATTCGACGTCAACAAAGCCCATAGCAAGCATCAGCGACCGATATTGAGCCATCTGGCGCGAATAGACAGCGTCGTTTCTTTCTCCAAACTTGTAGTCAACGATTATTACATTCGACTTAATCATCACCCTGTCGGGTCGTCGCGTTTGTCCGTTGTCGAAAATTATCTCTGCCTCATTCATCACCTTCATTGAACCGTCAAACCAGTGCCTAACATCTTCACGAGCCGTCAAAGCCATAAGTTGAGCGTTCAAATCAGCCGCTTCGGAAGCCGTTATCTCGCCCGAAGAAACCTTCAACGATACTGCCTCAGCAATATCATCCCGCGTAACGATAGCGCTCAAAATATCGTGCATCAGCAAGCCGTATTTGCGTTGAGAATCATCAAACATCCCTCCCGACGGACGCAACCGCAATCTCATCCTCTCGTCGGGAGAGGCTGAATAATAACGTGTTACCGGCAACTCCTCAACATGTTGGAATGAAGCGGGGATGTTTTCAACGCTTTTGCCGCGCTCATAAACATTAGCCGAAGTGTCGAAAGCAAATGCCGTATCCGTCAAAACACCTTTCATCAGAAGCGAAGGAATGCCTACCGACGAACCTTTCGACAGAGGCGCAGTGATAATCAGTTCCTCTTTTGCGCGCGTCAGAGCCACGTAAAGAATGTTCAGACTGTCGATATAAGAGTACATACGCTCATTAAAAAAATCATACGCAAAAACGGTGTCAGCCAGCGATTTGGTATATTTTACAGGTACAACCGTCAGACGGTTAAACGGCGGACGGTCGGGCTTGCACCATAGAATATCACCTTGACGGTCAAACTTCCAGTCTGCAAAAGGAATTATAACAGCCTTAAAACCAAGCCCTTTCGACTTATGTATCGTCATTATGCGGATAGCGTTCTGCGAATCCGGTATCTTGATGTTTTTATTACAGCCCGCAATATCCCACCATTCGAGAAACCGGCTTGTATCGCCCGATTCCAACGACGTATAATCGCTCACGATGTCAATAAAAGCCTGAATAAAAACGAGTTCGTGAGCCGAAAAATCATCTTCAAACAAACGGTACAAGCTTTCTACCGTTTCGTAAAGCGAACGGTTTGAGAGCGCCTGCAAAGCAGCGAGTTTGTCGGCGTCTAAAGGTTGAAAGAGCGTAGCATCGTCGGTAGCAGCATCTTTGCGCTTCATCAACGCATAAGCCAACTGCGCAAGTTTGGCGACACTGTTCTCTTCCGGCTCGTTGAGCGCGTGTAGCATGGCCACCATCCAACGTACTGATACGGAGCCGTTTACCGTCAATGATTCTTCGGTAATAATATCAAAACGATACGGCGAATCGGGATGAGCGTTGCGATAAGCCAGCAATGTTTCGGCAACCATGGCACACTCGGCGCCATACCGCGTCAATACTGCGATGTCGCGCAGTTCATACCCCGCCGACTGCAACTGTTCGATAATCAACGGCAATTCGGCCAGACTTTGATTTTGCCACGGATTTTCTTTTGTCTGCTCAATAAATTTTACCTTTACATGCCCCGGCGCTTTATCGGCAAACGGTGGCGCCACTTTCTGCTCCGCATGTGCATAAGCCGACACCGCAAGAGTGTTAAAATCGCGTTGCAAGGCTTCCGACAGCGAAGAACCGGCGAGGTCGTTATTAAACGCTTCCTGTAAAAAATACGGTACCGAACCGAATATCAGATTATTAAACTCAACTATATGCCTCAAACTGCGCCAATTAACGTCCAAAAACCGCTGTCGTGTTGCCGACGGAAAACTGCTTTCTACCTGACGGCTCAAAATCGACCAGTCGGAGTTGCGAAAACGGTATATACTCTGTTTTACGTCGCCTACGATGAGGTTGTTACGGCCGCTGTCGAGGCTGTCTTTGAGCAGAGGGCGGAAATTTGCCCACTGTAATGCGCTTGTGTCCTGAAACTCGTCTATCATGTAATGCTCAATGCGCGTCCCCGTTTTTTCGTAAATAAAAGGCACCTCACTGCCGTCGATAACCTTGTTGAGCAATTCGGTGGTGTCGGAAATAAACAGTTTGTTGTTGTCGTCGCGCCATTTGGTGAGGTGTTTCCACAGGTCGGCAAGTATTCCGAGAGAGTAAAAATTGCTCGCAATAACTAACGCCGTGTTGTAGCCTACAAGGTCGCCGCAAAATGATATAACCTTTTTAATCAGAACATTCATGCCGTTATGATACATATTGTCGGCTATATGCTGCTTATCTTTGGCATCTTCTTTTGTGAAATATTTTGACGCATTATCTTCGAGGGCAAAAAAACGATTTGAAGGCGGCTCGATATTTGCGGCGGCAAGTTTCTCAAAAAACCGGAACGGCGACGATGTTTTGTAAGCCATATCAGTCGGTTTGAGGCCATGTTTTTGGAGTATCGCAAGCCCTTCTTCGCCAAGTTCGCGAGCCTGTTTCTGTGTCGAGCCGATGATTTTATACAACTCGGCACGGTATTCTTTCAAAAACTGTTTCTGCTTCGTTTCTTCCTTAACTTTTTCGCCGTGAGCCTTAAACGATTCCTTAAAAAGTTGCTTTCCGAGTTTAATAATATCAAGTTTGATGTCGCGGGTCTTGCCGTCGTTGATTTTTTCTTCCGTGAAATTGATGAGCCACGTCAGCAGTTCGGCATTTTCGGGCTTTTCGAGGCTTGACAGCATTTCTTCAACGCAGTCTTCGAGCATCGCGTCTTCGTCCATCTCAATCTGATAGTTGCTTTGAAGCCCCGTTTCGCGCGTAAATGCCCTGACGGTATGCTGGAAAAAATGATCTATCGTACTGATATTAAACGAAGTATAGTCGTGCAGAATATTAATAAGGATACTGTTTGCTTTGCGGCAAATATCATCTTCACTCAACCGTCCGCCGTCCGACAGCATGGCGATATAATCCGACGACTTGCCCGCCGACAAACGGTATAACTCGCTGATTATGCGGTTTTTCATCTCCGCCGTAGCCTTGTTGGTAAACGTTACGGCAAGGATATGACGATGTTGCTCGCGCTCCTTAAACAGCAATGCAAGATATTCGCCTGTTAATGTGTGAGTTTTGCCCGTTCCGGCAGAAGCGTTATAAATTGTAAGCATAGTTATGATTTCATTATTCTCTTGATTTTATAACCTGTCGCCGCTACTATGATGCTCATTATCGGACTTATAAGGTTAAAAAAACTGTACGGCAAATAAACGAGCGTCGGGATGCCCAGAACCGTTGCCTGCGTCATACCACACGTGTTCCAAGGCACTAACGGCGATGTTACCGTCGCGCCGTCTTCGCATGTGCGGCTCAACAAACGGGTATCATAGCCTTTTTCGCGATATACATCTTTAAACATGTCGCCTGTCAGAATGACAGCCAGATACTGGTCGCCGGCGCAGATATTAAACAGCAGACCGGAAAAAATCGTTGTAGCAACAGTTCCGACGGTATGTTTCATAAAATGTAAACATACCGAAATAATACTTGCCAGCATACCGCTTGCAGCCATTGCACCGCCGAAACACATTGCGCATATTATCAACCAAATAGTATTAAGCATTCCCGCCATTCCGCGTGTAGCAACGAGATTGTTAAGCTCTTCCATGCCCGTATCCAACTGCGTACTGCCGAAAAAAGAACGCATAAATCCCTTTGCCAAAGCCCAATTGCCGCTTAAATCCTGCCCTGCTATCTGTTGCAAAATGTGCGGCTGAAAGATGAGCGCAAAAATTCCGGCTATAATACCCGACACAAAAAGCGTCAGTATCGACGGCGCCTTGCGGTATATCAGCAACGCCATAACTGCCGGCACAAACAGCACCCAAGGAGTGATGTTAAACGTCTTGTCGAGCGTATCGGTATAAGCGTTGATATCTCCTCCCGAAGATGTGATGTCGAAAGTGAAGCCGGCAACGATAAATATCAGCAAAGTGATTGTCATTGAGGGTATTGTTGTTATCATCAAATAACGGATATGAACAAAAACAGGAGTATCGGTAATACTTGACGCCAGCACGGTAGTGTCGGACAGGGGCGATATTTTGTCGCCGAAATATGCTCCCGAAATGATTGCTCCTCCTATCCATCCGGGCGAGAAGCCGTGTGCCAGACCAATGCCCGCGAGGGCTATGCCGACGGTAGCGACGGTAGTCCACGAACTGCCTGTCAACACCGACACGGCAGCGCAAATAATACACGTCGTAGCAAGATAAAAATCGGGGCTGATAATCATCATTCCGTAATAAATCAGCGTCGGAATAACGCCGCTTATCATCCACGTACCCGACAGAGCGCCTATCAACAGCAGAATAAGCAACGCCAAAGCCACATTTTTCATGTTGTTGATGATCGATTCTTCGATGCGTTTCCACAACACACGGTAGCATAATGTCGCAATAATAGCGCACACCGCAGTTGATATCAACAAACACATCTGGCTCGCGCCCTGCAATGTGTTGCCGCCGAAAATCCTTATCGCCACATATAACATGATGAGTAATACCATAATAGGTATCAGCGAAACCCATGGCGAAGGTTTCTTTTGATGGTCATTTTTCATACGTTAAGTAATAAAATAAGCGACAAAAGTAATAAAAATTTTGCTTTTTAAGAAAAAATTGCTACTTTTGCCGCAAATTCTAACTGAAATGAATTTGTTTATATACAATACTTTGACACGCCGCAAAGAGAAGTTTACGCCTATAGATGAGGGTTATGCGGGTATGTATGTGTGCGGTCCGACTGTTTACGGCGACCCGCACTTGGGTCATGCGCGTCCGGCGATAACTTTCGACGTGCTTTTTCGTCTCCTCAAAACGCTTGGCTACCGCGTGCGCTATGTTCGTAACATCACCGACGTAGGGCATTTGGAACATGATGCCGACACAGGCGAAGACAAAATAGCCAAAAAAGCGCGTCTGGAACAACTTGAACCTATGGAAGTTGTGCAATATTACACCTTGCGCTATCATAAGGCGATGGAGGCGCTTAATGTGCTGCCGCCAAGCATCGAGCCGCACGCTTCGGGACATATCATGGAGCAGATAGCGCTCGTAAAGCAGATTCTGGATGCCGGATATGCCTACGTCAGCGACGGATCGGTATATTTCGACGTCGAAAAATACAACCGCGAACATCATTACGGCATCCTCTCAAATCGCAATATTGACGACTTGCTCAATACTACCCGCGAACTCGACGGACAAAACGAAAAACGTAATCCGATTGATTTTGCTCTGTGGAAAAAGGCTCAACCGGAACATATCATGCGCTGGCCGTCGCCTTGGAGCGATGGTTTCCCCGGCTGGCACTGCGAATGTACAGCTATGGGACGAAAATATCTCGGCGATGAGTTCGATATTCACGGCGGCGGTATGGATCTGATTTTCCCGCATCACGAGTGCGAAATCGCACAGGCGGTAGCCTCGCAGGGACGCGATACCGTGCGCTACTGGATGCACAACAATATGATAACTATCAACGGACAGAAGATGGGTAAGTCGCTGGGTAATTTTATTACTCTTGAAGAATTTTTTACCGGCACCAATACTGCTCTTAATCAGGCATATACGCCGATGACAATACGTTTCTTCATCCTTCAAGCACATTATCGCAGTACGGTTGATTTTAGTAATGAGGCGTTACAGGCAGCAGAAAAAGGGCTTGAACGGCTTACGGAGGCTGTTACACGACTCTATCGCCTGACGCCTGCGGCCGATACTTCCGTCGCTTCTGATATTTCCGGTTTGCGCCAACGTTGCTATG
>JAITHS010000333.1 GCA_031279875.1 Tannerella sp. | reverse complement strand
CATTCCGCATAATCGTTGTTATTGCGCAGTTTTTCACCTTTCCAGAAGCCTTCCGCCCCGCTATAAACTCCCCAGTGGATAAACATCCCATAACGCGCATCTACAAACCATTGCGCCCTCTCGTTAACTTTTGATTGCCCGAAAGCACCCAAAATGCTAAATGCTGATAAACAAATTGTTAATAATAATTTCATATTTTTTGTTGTATAAATTGCGGCGCAAGGTACAAATAATTTTTTGATATTCCATGATTTTTATCTAATTTTGCAGTGTCAAACAGTAAAAAACAACTGATAGAAATGAAAATTATTATTCTAAATATCTCTTTATTAGCGCTTTTGAGCGCTTGTAATTCAAAAAACGACGCTATGGATACTAACCCATTGATGCAACCGAGCGCTTTGCCTTACGGGGCGCCAGATTTTACAAAAATCAAACTCGAACACTTCAAACCGGCTATCGAAGCGGGTATAGAAGAAAAACTTGCCGAAATAGCCAAAATAGCCGACAACTCCGAACCTGCTACTTTCGACAATACTCTCGCCGCACTCGAACGGTCGGGGCAATTGCTCAACCGCGCTTACGGGGTATTCATGTTGCTCACCGGAGCCAATACCAATCCCGACCTGCAAGCGCTCGAAGAAGAAATGTCGCCAAAGATGGCGGCACTTTCCAATGCTCTCTATCTAAACGACAAAATGTTTGCGCGTGTCAAAACGGTCTATCAAAACCGTGCGAGCCTTGATGCCGAATCGAAGCGGCTGGCAGAGGTAACATACGAACATTTTGTGCTGCAAGGCGCCAACATCAAAGCCGACCAAAAAGACGCTTTTAAGGCATTAAGCGAAGAAGAAGCAACTCTCTGTACACGCTTTGCAAACAAATTGCTTGCCGCTGCCAAAGATGCCGCTCTGATTGTCGATGACGTAAAAATGTTGGAAGGATTAAGCGCCGAAGAAATTCAAAATCTGGCTCTTAACGCCAACGACGCCAACGACGCCAACGACGCCAATCTCCGCGACGGGACATTTCTCATCCCTGTCAAGAACACCACGCAGCAGGACATACTACAATCGCTAACAAACCGCGAGATGCGCAAAAAACTGTTTGAAAGCGCATGGTCGCGAGCCGAAAAAGGCGACGACAACGATACCCGTGCTATCATTACACGCATCGCCGAGATACGTGCCAAGCAAGCTAAAATACTTGGTTTCAAGAATTTTGCCGAATGGAACCTCAAAGACCAGATGGCAAAGACACCCGAAGCGGCGCTGGCGTTTATGTCGAAATTAGCACCCGGAGCGATAGAGAAAGCCAAACGCGAATCGGCACGTATTCAGGAAGTAATCAATAAATCGGGCGAAAACTTCCAACTCGAAGCCTACGACTGGAACATCTGGCAGGAACAAGTTCGCAAAGCCGATTTCGACCTTGCCGACAGCCTCCTCAAACCATATTTTATGCTTGATAATGTGATGGAAAAAGGCATCTTCCATGCTGCGACAAGACTTTACGGCATAACGTTCAAAGAACGCAACGACATACCTGTCTATCAGGATGATGTACGTGTTTTTGAACTGTTTGAAGACAACGGTAACGCGATAGGTTTGTTTTATGTCGATTACTACAAACGCGACAACAAATCAGGCGGAGCATGGATGGGCAATATCATCGAACAATCGCATCTGCTCGGTCATAAGCCCGTTATATATAATGTATGCAATTTCACAAAGCCGGCCGAAGGACAACCGGCACTGATAAGTTTCGACGATGTGGAGACGCTCTTTCACGAGTTTGGGCATGCCCTGCACGGCTTTTTCGCCAACCAGAAATATCCTTCACTGTCGGGAACAAATGTGTCGCGCGATTTTGTTGAATTGCCCTCGCAAATCAACGAACACTGGTCGCTCCATCCCGAAGTATTTAACAATTATGCCGTTCACTGGCAAACAGGCGAAAAGATGCCTGCCGAACTGTATAATAAACTGCTTAAAACCGCTACTTTCAATCAAGGCTACATGCTTACCGAACTGCTCGAAGCGGCGCTGCTTGATATGGAATGGCATGCGATAGAAGACGGTACGGCAATTACCGACGCATTAGAGTTTGAGCGTCAAGCACTTGAACGTACCGGTTTAAACCTCAAAGAGATACCGCCGCGTTATCGCTCGACATATTTTCTTCATATCTGGGGACATGGCTATGCGGCAGGCTATTATGCGTATCTGTGGGCTGAAATGCTTGATAATGATGCGTATTCGTGGTTTGAAGAAAACGGCGGTTTGACACGCGCCAACGGTCAACGCTTTCGCGACATGATACTCTCGCAGGGCAATTCGCAAGATTTGGAGAAAATATTCGTAGCATTTCGCGGTCGCAAACCAGAAATCGCTCCGCTGCTGAAACATAGAGGATTGTAGAATGGTATTTTCGAGTTTTGTCTTTTTATACGCATTTCTTGCTGCCGCCTTTTTCCTCCATTTGCTCGTGCGAAAAAACATTATTCGGAATCTGATACTTATTGTTTTTTCCATGTTCTTTTATGCGTGGGGAGAACCGATGTGGATTGCTTTGTTGCTGTTCACATCGTTTTTCAACTACGGCTTCGGTATGCTCATCGAACGACAAAAGCAACAAAAAACAGCCCTCATTTTTGCCGTAATTGTAAATCTTGGGCTTTTAATAGCATTTAAATACAGCGGTTTTTTGTGGGACAACATCAATATGCTTGTAAGCCTGCCATTTCCGCGCCCCGTCAATTCATTGCCGATAGGCATTTCGTTTTATACTTTCCAAACAATATCATATTTAGTTGATATTAAGCGGAGAGAGATAAAGTCGCAACGAAATCCGCTTAACTTTTTGATGTATATTTCAATGTTTCCGCAGTTGGTAGCCGGCCCGATAGTTCGTTACAGGCTTGTTGAGGATGCGCTTACTAACCGCAAAGTAACGTGGGACGATGTGTCGGCAGGCGTCAGCAGATTTGCTTTGGGGCTGTTTAAAAAAGTTGTCATAGCAAACATCGCCGCCGAAATGGTAAAACGCTATTTAGACGACGGTTTCGATGTCCTGTCAACCGGCGAAGCATGGTTTGGTATTATCATGTTTGCGGTTCAAATATACTTTGATTTCAGCGGATATTCCGACATGGCGATAGGTTTGGCGCGTATGTTCGGCTTCAAGTTGGAAGAAAATTTTCGCCACCCCTACGCCGCTGTTTCGTGCGGCGATTTCTACCGTCGCTGGCACATTTCGCTTGGACAGTTCTACCGCGATTATGTTTATATCCCGCTTGGCGGCAACCGTCGTCATCACGAACTCAACATCATGATAGTATGGGCGTTGACCGGAATATGGCACGGTGCAAGTTGGAATTTCATGTTTTGGGGCTTGTATTTCGGCGTTTTTATGGTTATCGAAAACAGGTTGAAAAAACTTATCAACATGATGCCGATGATAATAAAGCGCTTTTACACCGTATTTATAATCCTTTTCAGTTGGTCGATATTCTACTTCACCGATTTCGGTCAGCTAAAAGCGTTTATAATAAACCTTTTTTGCTCATCTCATCCTGTCGGCATCAATTTTGTTAGCGACTTGCGGGAACATGCCTTCTGGTTTGTGCTAATCCTGCTGCTATGTATTCCGTGGAATGAAATATATCCCAAAGGAAGCCACTTAAATACTATCTATTCAACATCTTATAATTATTTACAGCCTGTTATAAGTGTTGTCTTACTTTTAAGTTCAACCGTCATACTTGTCGGCTCTACGTATAACCCGTTTATTTATTTCAGATTCTGATGGCGATGGCAAAAAAACTCAACGTAATACTGTTTTTTCTTATCATTTTTATCGGCGCGATTAGTTATATAGTCCTTAAACCGGAAAAAACTTCGCAAGACGAAAAGCGAAATCTGGCTGTTTTTCCGCTCTTTAGCATGGCAAGCTATCTTTCGGGAGATTGGGCTGACAGCGTAAACGTTTATTACGACGACCATTTTCCGATGCGACAAAGCCTTATAAACGTGTCGGGAACGTTGAGAGAGGCTTTCGGATTTCATCTCAAAACGGAAGAAAAAATTGTGATACCCGTCAGGCAACTTCCCACACCGCTACCCTCGCAGCCTTCGCTACCCTCGCAGCCTTCGCTACCTTCGCAACCCTCGCAGCCTGATACTCTCGCAACCGTTGCTACGAAAACATCATCCGCCAAAGACAGTATCAACGATTTCACCGCCGACATAGAAGGGAATTATCATGAAGGATTATTAATTCTCAACGGCGCCGTTTATACTCTCAACACCGGTTTGCCGTCTATAAGTCCTGCATTTGCATCCATGCTCAACGATTATGCCGAACAGTTGAGCGGTCATACTCGCGTTTTTTCGGCAGTAGCGCCTCTATCGTCAGCGTTTATTCCTGCCGTGAAGTACAAGCATTTATA
>JAITHS010000312.1 GCA_031279875.1 Tannerella sp. | reverse complement strand
GGTACGGGCTACGCCGCATACCTTAATAATAGTACTGATAATATCACGCAGAGCCTTTTTGCCCAATACTTCGTTGATATAGCCTACGCTGCGAGGTATAAATTCATTGACCATAAGGCGTCCTACGCTCGTTTCCACAACTTGTTTGACGGGGATATTTTTTTCATTCATCGTATCGACCGTTACTTTAATAATGGCGTGGATGTCGAGTTTTCCCTCATTATAAGCGATAGTAGCTTCTTCGGGGCCGTAGAAACGCAAGCCCTCGCCTTTCAGCCCTTTACGCAATTTTGTTATATAGTAAAGACCAAGCACCATATCCTGCGACGGCACCGTGATAGGCGCGCCGTTAGCAGGATTGAGGATATTGTGCGACGAAAGCATAAGCATCTGTGCTTCGAGGATAGCCTCGTTGCCGAGCGGGAGGTGAACGGCCATCTGGTCGCCGTCGAAGTCGGCATTGAACGCCGTACATGCGAGAGGATGTAACTGTATTGCCTTACCTTCTATCATTTTAGGCTGAAATGCCTGAATACCAAGCCGGTGCAACGTCGGGGCGCGGTTGAGCAATACCGGATGGCCTTTCATAACATATTCGAGGATATCCCACACAACGGCGTCTTTGCGGTCAACGATTTTCTTCGCCGACTTAACGGTTTTAACTATACCGCGTTCTATCAGTTTTCTAATTATGAACGGTTTATACAGTTCGGCTGCCATATTTTTCGGGATACCGCACTCGCCCATTTTGAGTTCGGGACCGACCACAATAACCGAGCGTGCCGAATAGTCAACACGTTTACCGAGCAGGTTTTGACGAAAACGTCCTTGCTTTCCTTTGAGGCTGTCGCTCAACGATTTAAGCGGCCTGTTGGCTTCCGATTTAACGGCGCTCGACTTGCGTGAGTTATCAAACAACGAATCGACGGCTTCCTGCAACATGCGTTTTTCGTTACGCAGGATTACTTCCGGCGCTTTGATGTCAACAAGCCGTTTGAGGCGGTTGTTGCGGATAATAACGCGGCGGTAGAGGTCGTTGAGGTCGGAAGTAGCGAAACGTCCGCCGTCGAGCGGCACTAACGGGCGCAGTTCGGGCGGTATTACGGGTACTACTTTCACTATCATCCATTCGGGATGGTTGCGTCCTTTCGAGGCACGGAACGATTCTACTACCTGCAAGCGTTTAAGTGCTTCACTCTTACGCTGTTGTGACGTATCGTTAGTTGCGTGATGACGCAGGTCGTAAGACAGGTCGTCGAGGTTGAGGCGAACGAGCAGGTCGAAGATAGCCTCTGCACCGATTTTGGCGATAAACTTGTTAGGGTCGGAATCTTCGAGCAGATGATTGTCTTTCGGCAGATTATCAAGTATTTGGAGATATTCTTCTTCCGAAAGCAAGTCTTTGTCGGCAACGTTATCGACGCAACCGCTCTGTATCACGACATAACGTTCGTAATAGATTATAGCGTCGAGTTTTTTTGACGGCATTCCGAGCAGATAGCCTATTTTGTTGGGCAAAGTGCGAAAATACCATATATGAGCTACCGGAACAACGAGATGGATATGTCCGGTACGTTCGCGGCGGACTTTCTTTTCGGTAACTTCTACTCCGCAGCGGTCGCAAACAATTCCTTTGTACCGGATACGTTTGTATTTACCGCAGTAACACTCGTAATTCTTTACAGGACCGAAAATACGCTCACAGAACAGACCGTCGCGTTCAGGTTTATATGTACGATAATTGATGGTTTCCGGTTTTAAGACCTCTCCGTGTGAATTGTCAAGTATATCTTCCGGCGAGGCTAATCCGATAGTAATTTTCGTAAAATCAGTCTTTACTTTTGTTTCTTTTTTAAATGCCATATTTGCTTGAATTACAAAGAGTTTATTATTCGAGAGTAAAACTGAGACACAGACCTCTAAGTTCGTGCAACAATACGTTTAGCGATTCGGGTATGCCGGGTTTGGGCATCGGGTCGCCTTTAACGATAGCGTTATAAGTGTTGGAGCGTCCGACTACGTCGTCGGATTTAACCGTCAGTATTTCTTGGAGGATATGTGATGCGCCGAAGGCTTCGATAGCCCAGACTTCCATTTCTCCAAAGCGCTGACCGCCGAACTGTGCTTTACCGCCGAGAGGTTGTTGAGTAATAAGAGAGTATGGTCCGATAGAGCGGGCGTGCATCTTGTCGTCAACCATGTGTCCGAGTTTGAGAAAGTATGTTACGCCGACTGTTGCCGTTTGGTCGAATCTTTCGCCCGTACCGCCGTCGTAGAGGTATGTCTTTCCGTAGCGGGGGATACCGGCTTTGTCGGTCCACCGGTTGAGGTCGTCGATTGATGCGCCGTCGAAAATCGGGGTAGCGAATTTCTCTCCCAGCACTTGTCCCGCCCAGCCGAGAACGGCTTCAAAAATCTGTCCGAGATTCATACGCGAAGGTACGCCCAGCGGGTTGAGACATATATCGACAGGCGTTCCGTCTTCGAGAAACGGCATGTCTTCCTGACGCACTATTTTGGATACGATACCTTTGTTTCCATGACGTCCTGCCATCTTGTCGCCGACGGAAATCTTACGTTTCTTGGCTACATAAACTTTGGCTATCTTGATGATACCAGTAGGCAGCTCGTCGCCGATAGTGATGTCAAACTTACGGCGGCGCAATTCGGCGTCGATTTCTTTATGTTTCTTCAAATAGTTGATAACGGTAATCTTGATAAGTTCGTTGATACGACTGTCGGAAGTCCACTTGGTAACGTGTATTGAATTGAAATCTATCTCTTCAAGAATTTTCTTTGTAAACTTGGCGCCTTTGGATATAACGTCGGTGTTGAGGTAGTTTTTAATTCCTACCGACGTTTTGCCTTCGGTCAGTTTCATCAGTTTTTCTATCAGTTTACCACGCAGTTTCTTCAGTTTATCTTCAAATTCGGCTTCGAGTTTGGGGATTAGAACTTTTTCGTCGCTTTTAGTGCTTTTGGTTTTGATGTTTCTTGAATAGAGTGATGTTTCCACAACTACTCCATGTAGCGAAGGAGTGGCTTTGAGTGATGCGTCTTTGACGTCTCCTGCTTTGTCGCCGAAGATGGCGCGCAGCAGTTTTTCTTCCGGCGACGGGTCTGATTCGCCTTTGGGCGTTATCTTACCTATTAATATATCGCCCGGCCCGACATGAGCGCCGACGCGGATGATTCCACTCTTGTGCAAGTCTTTGATAGCGTCTTCGCTGACGTTGGGAATATCGGAGGTAAGTTCTTCCATACCGCGCTTTGTTTCGCGTACTTCGAGGATATACTCGTCAACGTGAATGGAAGTGAAGATGTCGTCGCGCACGATTCTTTCGTTCAAAACGACGGCGTCTTCGTAGTTATAGCCTTTCCATGGCATGTAAGCCACTTTGACGTTGCGTCCGAGCGCTAACTCGCCGTTCTGGATTGAATATCCTTCGGTAAGGATTTCGCCTTTTTCTACTCTTTGACCGCGTTTGCATATCGGGCGCAGGTCAACGGTAGTACTCTGATTGGTCTTTCGCCATTTCGGTATGTTGTACGTTTTTTCAGCGCTTTCAAAACTGACAAATTCTTCGTCGGGAGTACGGTCGTATTTTATTTTCATAGTGGTAGAATCCACGTATGTTACTTCTCCGGCGCCTTCTGCCATTATTTGGGTACGCGAATCGCGGGCTACCTGTTTTTCGATGCCGGTACCTACTATCGGTGCGTCGGTATGAATCAATGGTACAGCCTGACGCATCATGTTTGAACCCATCAGGGCGCGGTTGGCGTCGTCGTGTTCGAGGAACGGTATTAATGCCGCTGCTATCGATGCTATCTGGGTCGGCGCTACGTCCATGAGGTTGATTTCATCGGGCGAAACTATCGGGAAGTCGGCTTCGTAACGGGCTTTTACCTTGTCGTTTTTGAAGCGTCCGTTTTCGTCAACAGGAGCGTTACCTTGTGCTACGATTTTCGATTCTTCGTCTTCGGCGGTATAATACGCCAATGCTTTGCCGGAAAAATCCACTACGCCTTCCGATACGCTACGGTAGGGGGTTGTGATAAAGCCTAACTCGTTGATTTTGGCATAAACGCAAAGCGACGAGATAAGACCGATATTCGGACCTTCGGGCGTTTCAATCGGACAGAGACGTCCGTAGTGGGTGTAATGCACGTCACGAACCTCAAAGCCTGCGCGTTCACGCGACAGACCACCCGGCCCGAGAGCCGACAGACGCCTTTTGTGCGTTATTTCGGCCAGAGGGTTTGTCTGGTCCATAAATTGCGACAGTGCGTTTGTGCCGAAGAATGAGTTCACAACCGACGATATCGTCTTGGCATTTATCAGTTCGGTCGGCTTAAATACTTCATTATCACGAACGTTCATACGCTCGCGAACGGTACGTGCCATACGTGCCAGTCCGATGCCGAACTGGTTGTAGAGCTGTTCTCCGACCGTGCGTACGCGACGGTTGCTCAAATGGTCGATATCATCTACAACTGCTTTTGAATTAATCAGTTGTATCAGATATTTAATGATTTCGATAATATCTTCTTTTGTCAATACCTTGATACTCTCGCTGATAGAGAGGTTCAATTTGCGGTTGATGCGGAAGCGTCCCACGTCGCCGAGGTCGTACCGTTTTTCCGAGAAAAAGAGGTTTTGGATTACTTCGCGGGCGCTGGCTTCGTCGGCCGGTTCTGCGTTACGCAATTGCCGGTAGATATACAGCACTGCCTCTTTGTCGGAATTCGACGGGTCTTTTTGCAATGTGTTGTAGATGATTGCATAATCGTTGAGGTTTTGGTCTTCGCGATGTAGAAGAATGTTTTGAGTACCCGAATCGATTATGAGATCAATACTTTCCGCCGTCAGCGATGCTTCGCGGTCGATAACAACGTCGTTGCGCTCTATTGACACTACTTCGCCGGTATCCTCATCGGCGAAATCTTCTATCCATGTACGCAGTACGCGGGCAGCAAGTTTGCGTCCGATGTATTTCTTGAGGTTTGTCTTATTGACGGCGACCTCTTCGGCAAGGTTGAATATTTCGAGAATGTCTTTGTCGGTCTCGAAACCGATAGCGCGCAGAAGGGTTGTTACCGGCAGTTTTTTCTTTCTGTCGATATATGCGTACATGACGTTGTTGATGTCGGTAGCGAACTCAATCCATGACCCTTTAAACGGTATGATACGTGCCGAGTAGAGTTGGGTGCCGTTAGCGTGAGTGCTTTGTCCGAAGAAAACGCCCGGAGAGCGATGCAACTGGGACACTACGACGCGCTCGGCGCCGTTGATAATAAAGGTGCCTCTGTCGGTCATATACGGGATAGGGCCGAGATAGACATCTTGTATTACGGTATCGAAATCCTCGTGGTCGGGGTCGGTACAATACAGTTTCATTTTTGCACGCAATGGTACGCTGTACGTCAAACCGCGAGCCAAACACTCGTCGGTAGTATAGCGCGGGGGGTCGAGATAGTAGTCCAGAAACTCCAGTATGAAGTTGTTGCGTGTGTCTGCTATCGGAAAATTTTCCATAAACACCTTGTAAAGCCCCTCTTTCTTGCGCTTTTCGAGAGGCATATCTAACTGCAGGAAGTCTTTAAACGACTTCATCTGCACTTCGAGAAAGTCAGGATACGGCAACTGGTCTTTTATCGAAGCAAAATTTATGCGTTGGGTTTTGTTTGTAGAAGACATTATCGTATAATTTGTTGAACTTAAAAAAAATAGACACAAAAAGTTAAGAATCTCTATTGAAAGAGATTCTTAACCATGACCCTGCGAACAGGTTGAGTATGAACTATTTAAGCTCAACTTCCGCTCCTGCTTCTTCCAGTTTCTTCTTGAGGTCTTCAGCGTCGGCCTTTGAAATAGCTTCCTTAACATTGTTAGGAGCGCCGTCAACGAGGTCTTTCGCCTCTTTTAAACCGAGACCGGTAAGTTCTTTAACAAGTTTCACTACTGCTAACTTGTTAGCGCCGGCTGCTTTGAGGACGACGTTAAATTCCGTCTGTTCTTCAACTGCGGCGGCTGCTGCTGCCGGACCTGCTGCTACTGCTACTGCTGCTGCTGCCGGTTCGATACCATACTCTTCTTTAAGAATTGTTGCCAATTCATTTACCTCTTTAACCGTAAGATTTACTAATTGTTCTGCAAAAGATTTTAAATCTGCCATTTTGTTATGAATTTTATTATTTATAAACTTGATTATTAATTATTTTGCGCCCTTTTCTTCGAGCGTCTTCAGTATTCCGTGTATCTTCTGACCACTGTTTGACTGCAAAGCGGAAATAACTCTCTTGGCCGGTGATTGCAGCAACATGATGATGTCGCCCACAAGTTCTTCCTTGCTTTTGATTGTTGCTAACGCTTCGAGGTCGCCCGCGTGATAGAAACATTCTTGAACATAAGCCGCTTTTAACTGTGGCTTTGCTATTACGTCCTTTTTCACGTCTTTGGTAAATTCCTTAATAAGACGTGCGGGCAAATTAGCTGTGTTCGTGAACATTATCGCGCTGTTGCCTTTCAATACGCCGTATAGTTCCGAATAATCGGTTCCTTCCACGTTTTCCATCGCTTTTTGAAGCAATGTGTTCTTTACTACTACGAGTTTGATGTCCTGCTTGAAGCACTCGCGCCTCAATTTACTCGTCTTCTCGGCGTTCAACGCCTCAATGTCGGTAATGTAAAAATGAGGATACTGCTTGAGCAGTTCTGTTAACTCGCTGATAATTAGGCCTTTATCTTCCTTCTTCATTTCTGTTTTAATTTAAATGTTATTAATCTTCGGCTGTCTTGGGTTCAACTTTGATACCCGGACTCATCGTCGAGGAAAGATAAATACTCTTCAAATAGGTGCCTTTGGCTGCCACGGGTTTAAGTTTGACTAATGTCGAAACGAACTCTTTGGCGTTGTCGTAAATTTTTTCCGCTTCAAACGAAACTTTACCTACTGAGGAGTGAACGATACCGGTTTTATCTACTTTGAAGTCGATTTTACCTTGTTTCACTTCCTTTACGGCTGTTCCGATGTCGTTTGTTACCGTTCCGCTTTTCGGATTAGGCATCAAACCGCGCGGTCCGAGTATGCGACCCAGCGCTCCTATCTTTCCCATTATGGAAGGCATTGTGATGATGATGTCTATATCTGTCCAACCGCCTTTGATTTTCTCGATATATTCATCTAACCCTACATGGTCGGCGCCGGCTTCTTTAGCTTCGGCCTCTTTGTCGGGGGTACATAACGCAAGAACCCTTGTTACTTTTCCGGTTCCGTGTGGTAGCGACACTACGCCGCGTACCATCTGATTTGACTTGCGAGGGTCAACGCCGAGACGAACATCTATGTCAACGGAGGCGTCAAATTTTGCCAAAGTGATTTCTTTGACTAATGCTGACGCTTCTTTCAACGTATATGCTTTTCCGGGCTCAATCTTCGCCGAAGCCAGTTTCTGATTTTTTGTAAGTTTACTCATCTTCTTCTGTCTTTTTTTTAATTTGTTCCCGGGAATGCCCCTTTAACTGTTATACCCATGCTTCGCGCTGTGCCTGCGACCATTTTCATGGCGCTCTCAACGGTAAAGCAGTTCAAATCAACTATCTTGTCTTCTGCTATCTGTTTAACGGTATCCCACGTTACTTCTGCTACTTTCTTTCTGTTTGGTTCAGCCGAACCGCTTTTAAGTTTTGTCGCGTCGAGTAATTGGATTGCCACAGGCGGCGTTTTGACAACAAAGTCGAACGTTTTGTCGGAGTAGTAAGTTATTACAACAGGTAATACTTTACCGCCCTTGTCCTGGGTTCTGGCGTTGAATTGCTTGCAAAACTCCATGATGTTGATACCTTTCGAACCTAATGCAGGGCCTACGGGCGGAGAGGGATTTGCTGCCCCTCCTTTAATCTGTAATTTAATTTGTCCGGCAATTTCTTTAGCCATTTTTAATACTTTTTTTTGTTGTTATTACTAAACTCTACCTGAAAAGAAATACGACTTTCCGTAACAAAAGCCTCACTCCTTCTCTACTTGTACATAGCTCAACTCAATTGGGGTCTTTCGTCCGAAGATTTTGACCATTACTTTGAGTTTTTTCTTTTCCGTATTGACTTCTTCTATTGTTCCGTCGAAGCCGTTGAAAGGTCCGTAAGTTACTTTCACCGTTTCGCCGGTATAGAACCGAACGTCCATTTCTTCTTCTTGTTCCTGCAGTTCATCGACCGTGCCTAATACACGGGCAACTTCCGAAGGTCGAAGAGGGACGGGCTGATTGTCTTTTGCGCCGTCTCGTGTGTCTTTAACGCCCAGAAAACCTATCACATTCGGAATATTGCGTAAACGGTGTACGACTTCGCCCACCAAATCGGCTTCTACTAACACGTATCCCGGCAAGTAAGCGCGTTCTTTCATCACTTTTTTGCCGTTACGTACCGTAAATGTTTTCTCGGTAGGTATAAGTACTTGCAGTACATGATCTCCCAAGTCCGAGTTTTTCATCTCGGCCTCGATATATTCGCGTACCTTGTTTTCTTTGCCGCTTACCGCACGCAATACATAAAATTTAGCCTGACGTTCTGCCATATTGTTTTAACTGATGTTTTCGTAAACAAATTCCATCGCATGTTTAAATATGAAGTCAACAGCGAATACCGCTATCGCTATGATTATGGAAGCAAATAATACAACCACAGCGCTGTTGGATAATTCTGTCTGCGTCGGCCACGATACTTTATGTACAAGTTCGTTGTATGAATCTTTACAATATTGAATAATTTTCTTCATCTGTTGATAATTTTTTAGCACGGAAGGAGAGGCTCGAACTCCCGACAGCCGGTTTTGGAGACCGGTACTCTACCAACTGAGCTACTTCCGCGTGTGTAGCAGGATGCCGCATTTCACTGCGCTTTCCTGCTACTATGAAACAGATTAGTCTTCTATTAATGCAGTAATCTGACCGGAACCTACCGTACGGCCGCCTTCGCGGATAGCGAAACGCAGACCTTCGTTGCAGGCTACGGGATAGATAAGTTCTACGTTGATTTCGAGGTTGTCGCCCGGCATCACCATCTCTACGCCTTCCGGCAGAGTGATTTCGCCTGTTACGTCAAGTGTACGGATGTAGAACTGGGGACGGTACTTGTTGTGGAACGGAGTATGACGGCCGCCTTCTTCTTTTTTCAGGATATAAACCGATGCTTTGAAATTGCTGTACGGTTTGATTTTTCCCGGATGGCAAAGTACCTGTCCGCGTTTGATTTCGTTTTTGTCGATACCGCGCAGCAGCAAACCTACATTATCGCCGGCTTCGCCTGTGTCGAGGATTTTACGGAACATTTCAACGCCTGTTACTACCGATTTCTTGCCTTTTGCAGCGCCAAGACCGATAATTTCAATTTCTTCACTTGTTTTGATAACGCCTTGTTCGATACGGCCTGTTGCTACCGTGCCGCGTCCTGTGATTGAGAACACGTCTTCTACGGGCATCAGGAATGGTTTGTCAACGTCGCGTGTCGGCAGGGGTATCCATGTATCAACAGCGTCCATGAGTTCCATCACTTTGTCTTCCCACTTCGGCTCGCCGTTGAGTGCGCCGAGAGCAGAACCGCGTATTACCGGAGTATTGTCGCCGTCGAAATCGTAGAACGAGAGCAGTTCGCGCATCTCCATCTCTACTAATTCGAGCATCTCCTCGTCGTCAACGCTGTCGCATTTGTTCATAAATACAACAAGTTTCGGAACGTTTACCTGACGGGCGAGCAGGATATGCTCACGGGTCTGAGGCATAGGACCGTCAGTAGCGGCTACTACTATGATTGCGCCGTCCATCTGAGCTGCACCTGTTACCATGTTTTTAACATAGTCGGCGTGACCCGGACAGTCAACGTGAGCATAGTGGCGATTTGCCGTTTCGTATTCAATGTGCGCAGTATTAATAGTAATACCACGTTCTTTCTCTTCCGGAGCGTTGTCGATAGAATCGAACGAACGGACTTCGGATAGACCTTTCTTCGCCAGCACCATAGTGATAGCGGCGGTCAGCGTCGTCTTGCCGTGGTCAACGTGACCGATAGTACCGATGTTTACATGCGGTTTCGTCCTGTTAAATTTTTCTTTTGCCATAATTTCAATTATCTTTATTTAATTAGAATGTTTAAACTCTGAATTATACTGAGCCGGTGCCGAGACTTGAACTCGGGACCTCTTCCTTACCAAGGAAGTGCTCTACCGCTGAGCTACACAGGCTTGCTCGCTTCGCCTTGTAGCGGTTTTGGGGATGTTTAAATCACTGTTTTTGAGCCTCTTGTCGGATTCGAACCAACGACCCCGAGATTACAAATCACGTGCTCTGGCCAACTGAGCTAAAGAGGCAAAATACCCGAAAACCGCTCCGATTTTGCGCGAAACGGCTGCAAAGGTACAAATAATTTTTTAATCCGCCAAATTTTTTGCGATTTTTTTTTGTTTTTTTTTCGAGGCTCCCTATCCGCGGCTCTTTTCTTTCATTTTTAGCAGCTGTTTTTCGAGCGCTTCAACTGCCGTATCTACCGCTTCTTCAAACGTGTTGCACACTTTTTCGGCAAAGCAGTCGCCGTTGCGTAACTTCACGCTGATGCTTGCCTGTTTGTTTTTAGCCGTTTCGGGCTTTGTTACTTTGAGCGTTACTTCCGATTGCAGAATGCTGTCGTTGAACTTCTCAAGTTTGGTAACTTTCTTTTCGATGAACGCCTCTAATTTGTCGGTCGCATCGAAGTGAATTGATTTAATCTTTATTTCCATAATTTTATCCTCCTATTTTTTATTTCTGGGGTGTAAATGATATTGTTTTTTTAACTCTTCAAATGTCAGATGGGTATATATCGACGTTGAAGCGAGGCTGCTGTGTCCAAGCAGCGTTCTGACCGAACTCATCTCCGCTCCGCCGTTGAGCATGCTCGTCGCAAATGTGTGCCGCAAAACGTGCGGACTGCGTTTGCCGAGTGCTTCAACGCACGACAGTTTTTTCTTTATCGAATAGTAAACTATAGCCGACGTCAGCGGGCGTCCGTCGCGACGGATAAAAAACGCTCCGCCTGCGGGGGCTTCCGCCTCGCGCGCGCGTACATTAATATAAGTGTCGAGCAGGCCTTTTAAACGGTCGGCAAACGGTATGATTCTCTGCTTGTTACGTTTGCCGGTAACTTTCAGCGTCATCGCGTCCATGTCGATATCGGCGTCGCGTATGCCGGTCAGTTCCGAGCAACGGATACCGGTTTGGTATAACATTTCGGTCATAAGATTGTCTCTCACCGCCGTAAAGTTGTTTTCGGCAACTTCCGCGTCAAGTATTTCGTTCATGTCTTTTTCCTTAACGAAATGAGGCAGCATGTTAGGTTTTTTCGGACCGGTAACCGACTTTAACGGCTGTGTATCTATGATGCCCTCACGTTTCAGATGCCGAAAAAAGTTCTGTAACGCGCTCAACTTGCGGTTTACCGACGATGCTTTTACTTTTGCGTCCATCAGCTCCATCATCCACCGCCTCACCGTGTCTGCATCAATGTCATGAACATTCACCGCGCCCCACTCTATAAACTGCTCTATATCACTTATATACGCATCAACAGTATGGACGGAATAGTTCCGCTCATACTGCAAGTAGTTTTTGTATTTGTCTAAAAATTTATGCACGTTACATCTGTTTAATACTACGAATGTACCGACTTTTTTTCAAACCTCCAAATTTCAGGTAAAATTTTAGGCTTTTTTAACTTTCGTTCTGTTGCAACTGTTTAACGTAAACAGCATGTATTTTCTCTTTACGCTTCTTTACAGACGGTTTGGTAAACGCTTGACGTGTCCGAAGTTCTTTAACAACGCCGGTCTTCTCAAACTTTCTTTTAAACTTTTTTAAGGCTCTTTCGATGTTCTCGCCTTCTTTTAATTGTACTACAATCATAGATTTTGATGTGAATAATATTTGTTTTAGTTAATAAAATTTCGATTTTTGAGCCGCAAAGGTACAACTTTTTTTTTAATCCGCCAAATTTTTCGCCGTTTTTTTTTCGTAAAAGCCGTTTTTTGAAAAAAAATCACTACTTTTGCACCCTTTCAAAACTAAAATTAAATGACGAAAATACTGATTACCAACGACGACGGTTATAATGTCGAAGGTATTACACGGCTGGCGGACGAGATGCGCTCTATCGGTGAAGTAATTGTCTTTGCGCCAAACCGAGCGCGTTCCGGCATGTCGGCAGCGATAACAAGTACGTTACCGATTACTTACAAACTTCATACTCAACGCGACGGATTGACGGTTTACAGTTGCTCCGGCACGCCTGTCGATTGCGTCAAACTTGCCCTCAACGAAGTGTTAGACACTAAACCCGACATACTCCTTTCCGGCATCAATCACGGCGGCAACCATGCCTTGTCGGTGCATTACTCCGGCACAATGGGCGCCGCTTTCGAGGGATGCGTCTTTGACGTCCTTTCGATAGGGGTATCGCTTTTCGACTGCCTGCCCCACTCCAACTTCTCCGAAGCCTGCCGTATAGCGAGGCTCGTTGTTGTTGAAGTCTTGAAGCGCGGTTTGCCGCACGGCGTTTATCTCAACCTCAATATTCCTGCCGTAGAGCATGTCAAAGGCATCTCCGCCGCACGCCAGACCGACGGCAAATGGATCAACGAATTTACACGCGACATCGCCATCGACGGCTCCGTATCATTCATGCTCGGCGGCGAATATTCCCCTGCTACACCAACGGCATCAAATCATGTCGGCGGTTTTCCCCAAAATGCGACCCTTACCGACGACCTCACCCTACTCCAATCCGGCTATGCCACCGTTGTGCCGTGCAAAGTTGACGTAACCGACTACCCTTTCGCACAAGAATTATCACAATGGTTTTAAAATGATAGTCTATCTTATAGCCGGCGAGGCGTCCGGCGACCTTCACGCCTCCGGACTGATGCGAGCCATGAGCCGCCGTAATCCGGAAATTTGCTTTCGTTGTTTCGGCGGCGACTTGATGCGGGAGGCCGGTGGCGTTGTCGTCAAACACTACCGCGACATGGCTTTTATGGGTTTTATACCCGTCTTACTCAACATCCGCAAGGTTCTTAACAATCTGAAAGAATGCAAAAAAGACATCCTCAATACTCGTCCCGACGCTATCATTCTCATCGACTATCCGGGTTTTAACCTCAAAATAGCCAAATTTGTAAAGAATTATTTGCCTGACACTAAGGTTTTTTACTATATCTCTCCAAAAATTTGGGCTTGGAAACGGTACCGCATCAAAACTATTCGCAAGTATATCGACAAGATGTTATGTATCTTGCCTTTTGAGACGGCTTTTTATGAAACCCTCAACTATCCTGTGCAATACGTTGGTAATCCGTCGGTTGACGCTGTTGAACGGTATCGGCAAACGGCAACAGCCGAGCATACCGAGCGCTTCCGAAAACTTACTCTTACCGACAAACCGATACTTGCCATTCTTCCGGGCAGTCGCAAAGCCGAAATCGCCGACAACCTCCCGACAATGCTCAAAGCCGCCGCACGTTTCCCAGACTTTCAACCTGTTATCGCCGGTGCGCCGGGTATGACATTAGACGATTACAAAACACAACAAAACCACATCATCATCTTCAACCAAACATACGACATCTTAAACAACGCCACAGTAGCCCTCGTAACTTCCGGCACCGCGACTCTCGAAACTGCCCTCTTCCGACTGCCGCAAGTAGTGTGCTATCACCTCAGCAGCGGCAAGTTAGCCAACTTCATCTTCCGACATTTCTTCTCAACACCGTATATCTCGCTCGTAAATCTTATCGCCGAAAAAAAAGTCGTGAAAGAACTTTTCGGCGGAAATTTTACCGAAACAAATATCGCATCAGAACTTAATAATCTGATTAACAATCAATTATATAGAAGCGAAATGCTTAAAGATTACGACCGTATCATCATCAAACTCGGTTCGGCAGGCGCTTCCGACAGAGCCGCCGAAGAAATTTTGAAAAATTTCTCCGAAAAAATTTTGTAATTAAAAAAAAAGTCCCTACCTTTGCACCCACAAAAATCAAAAACTGTTCTATGGTGTAATGGTAACACGTCAGATTCTGGTCCTGAAATTTAAGGTTCGAGTCCTTATAGAACAACTTTTCAAACCGTCAACCCGCACAATATCAGCGGTTTGGCGGTTTTGATTGTATTACCACGTCATTGCGCCGACGTTAACGTAAAGGGCATTCGTCATTGCGAGGAACGAAGCAATCCAGAGAAAAACCTGTAAATCCTGCCTCTCCTGCTATCCTGTA